>NZ_JACFSZ010000015.1 GCF_014805525.1 Rhabdothermincola sediminis
TCGAGAGAGCCGGGCCACCGCCGTTTTCCGGTGATCGTGCGCCGGTACGCTCGGGGCCGCCCTGATCTGGCACCGAAGGCGGAGGTGGTCGCTTCATGAGTCTCCTGGTTCCGAGCGCCGACCACGCCCGGCGGGTGGCTGCTGTGGTGCTGGCCCTGGCCGCGCTGCTGGCGGCCGCCTGCTCCGGGGCGGGGGAGGGGCTTGACGCGGAGGCCACCGGGGGGAGTAGCGGGTCGCCTATCCGGTTCACGGAAGTGGCCGAGCGGGTGGGGATCACCCACGTCCAGCAGCCGCTGGCCTTCACCCCCGACACCTGCTTGTACCCCGCCCCGCCCGAGGTCGGCTACGGCAACTGCGTGGAGGAGCGCATGAGTGGCGGGGTGGCGGCCGGGGACTACGACGGCGACGGGGATGTCGATCTGTACTTCACCCGGCTCCGCTCAGCCGGGGTGCTCTACCGCAACGACGGCACCGGTCAGTTCACCGACGTGAGCGCCGAGGCCGGCCTCGACCGCCAGCCCCTCAACGGCAACGGGGCGGCGTGGGCCGACATCGACAACGACGGCTGGGTCGATCTCTACGTCACCACCCTGGCCGAGGAACGCTTCTACCTGTTCCACAACAACGGCGACGGCACCTTCACCGAGCAGGCCCTCGAGCGAGGCGCCGCCCTCGCCGACGAAGCACCCCGGGGTGGCACGAGCGTGGCGGTGGGCGACTTCGACAACGACGGGTGGGTCGACCTGCACATCTGCGAGTGGCTGAACAGCTTCCGCATGCCCTCGGGACCGAGCACCCACGCCCGCCTGCTGCGCAACCTCGGCCCCGGGAACCCCGGGCACTTCGAGGACGTGACGGAGCGGGCAGGGGTGGGCCTCGGCCAGCCTGGGGTGATCCGACCCCTGTCGCTCATCCCGCCGCGGCTGCAGGGCCAGTGGCTGACGCTCGCCTTCGGCTCCACCTTCGTCGACCTCGACGGCGACGGCTGGCAGGACCTGGCGGTGGCCTCGGACTTCCGCACCTCGCAGCTGTTCTGGAACAACGGCGACGGCACCTTCACCGAGGGCACCCAGGCCGCGGCGGTGGCCACCGAGGGCAACGCCATGGGCTCCACCTTCGGTGACATCGACGGCGACGGCGATCTGGACTGGTTCGTCACCGCCATCCAGGAGCACGACCAGGGCTCGCCCGACCGTCCGGCCATGCCGGTGGAGGGTTACGACGGCAACCGGCTCTACCGCAACGACGGCAACCGGCACTTCACCGACGTCACCGACGAATACGGGGTGCGCGACGGGGCCTGGGGCTGGGGGGCCGCCTTCGCCGACTTCGACGACGACGGACTGCTCGACCTGGTCATGGAGAACGGCATGGACCTCGGCTACTACGACCAGCTCAACAAGGAGGAGTTCCGCCAGACCCCGATGCGGCTCTGGCGCGGCAGCCGCGAGCTCCCCTGGGCCGAGATCGCCGCCCAGGCGGGCCTGGTCACGCTGGCCGAGGGCAAGGGTCTGGCGGTGGCCGACCTCGACGGTGACGGAGACCTCGACGTGGTGGTGGCCAATACCGGTGCTCGGCCGTCGATCCTGCGCAACGAATCACCCGGCGCCGGCCGGGCGGTGCGCATCGACGTGTCGGGCACCACCTCGGCCCGCGACGCCCCTGGCGCGGTGGTGACCGTCACTCTGCCGGGCGGCGCCACCCAGACCTACCAGGTGGGGGTGGGCACCCACTTCCTGGGCCAGAGCGAGCACACGGTCCACGCCGGGATCGGCGATGTGCAGGCGGTGGACGTGTCGGTCCGCTGGCCGGTGACCGGCCGGACCCTGACCCTGACGGGGGTGGCGGTGGGCTCCCGGGTGCGAGCGGTCGAGCCGCCGGCCTAGCTCGCCGCCGGGAGAGGCCCGGGGGCGGAGCTGGTGGTGGCGCCCCTCACCGGCGCACTGGCCCCACCGGAACGTGGGGTGGCTAAGCTGTCCGGTCCGCGGGCCGTTAGCTCAGTTGGCTAGAGCACTTGCATGACGCGCAAGGGGTCGGGGGTTCGAATCCCTCACGGCCCACCCCGCCACCTCCCGGTACCCTCCCCCGCCCGCGCTCAGCGGGCCGCGAGCTGGCTGAGCAGCAATCGCACCGCGGCCACGATCCGCTCGCAGGAGACCCCGAGCGGCTCCACGCCGGTCACCCAGGTCATCATCGGCTGGTACAGCAGCATGCCCATGATCGCCACCGCGGTGGCCTCGAGGTCGAGGTCGGCTCGCAGCCGGCCCTCGGCCTGGTAGTGGCGCAGCCAGTCCACGACGAGCTGCTGGCCCCGGCGGAACCACTCCCGCTCGGCCCGGGTCATGAGCTGGGGGAACTGAGGGAGGTCGCGCAGGATGATCGCCAGGAGTGGCATCTCGGCCGCGAGCTGTTCGACGGCGCCGCGGGCCAGCGCCTCGGCCGCTTCGCCCAGCTCGGCGGGGGGTGGTCCCACCGGGGTGGTGGCGGCGCGGCTCTCGGCGATCGCCTGGTCCACCACCGCCTCGAGGATCGCGTACTTGGAGCTGAAGTGGCGGTAGAGCCCACCCGCACCGGGTGACAGGCCCGCCGCCTTCTCGATGGCGGTCACCGGGGTGCGGTCGTAGCCCTCGGCGGCGAAGAGGCGGGTTGCGCACTGGATGATCCGCTGGCGGGTGCTGGTCGCGTTCGGGGACGCGCCCGGGGGAGCGTCCCTGCCCCGGCGCTGTTCGCTTCGCACGCCCGTGGTGCTCACGGTGCCGTGCCCGCGGGCTCGCCGTCGCCCCACCCGTTAGCGGGCGGGGTGGTGACCTCGACCTCGGCGGGCTCGCCGTGGCCGATGAAGAGGAACGCCGCGGCGACCCGGACCGTGCACCGCACCGAGGGGGTGCCGCACCACAGGGTCCGGCTGGTCCCTCCGATCTGTTCGCTCTCGATCGCGAAGCTCTCGCCGCCGTCGCGTGAGATCCAGATCGAGTAGCGTTGAAGGGCCGGGTCCGGGTACATCCCGCGTTCGGGAACCGACCAGGTGACCTCGACGAACCCGGCGCCGTCCCCGGTGAGGGGCGTGGCCGTCAGGTCCCGCACGGGTGAGGGCCGGCCCCGGTCGGTCTCCACGATCGTGAGCTGGTGGTTCCCCCCCTTCACGCTCAGGGCGGGGTCGCCCCAGACCTGCACCTGCAGGTCGAGGGTCTCCAAGAGGGCCTCGACCGTGGTGTCGCCGTGGATCCGCAATGGCAGGTTCCGAGCGGTCTGGCCGGCGGGGATCCAGATCATCTCGGGCCTGGCCACCACGTCGTCGAACGCGACATCTTCGTGGTACGGAGTGGGGGGTACCTCGCGAGGGTACGCGGGCGCCCAGTACACCGAGACGGGCTCCGCCAACGGCGCGGACAGCACCACGGGGACCCACGCCGTGACGGTTCCGGCGTCTCCTTCGACCACCAGCACCCGGCCGACGCTGAGGGTGGGTTGAGCGCCGGGGTCGCGGTCGTCGTCGAGGACGAACAGTTCGCCCGTGAGCCGACCCGGCTCGGCCCCCTCGACCGAGCGCACCCGCACCCAGGCGAGTTCGTCCTCCTCGGGCTCGCGATCACCCAGGATCTCGACCCGCACGTAGGACGAGGTCTTCCCGGCGGGGATGGTGACCGTGCGCGACCGGAGTCGGAAGTCCACCCCCGGCGTGGCCGCCACCTCCGGCGGCCAGCCGGCCTCGACATCGACCCGGACCACGACCGGATGGGTGGCCGGGCGGTCGAGCGTGACCGGGATCCGTGCTCCGTAGCTCCCCACGTTGCCCTCGGCCGTCCAGAGGCTGCCGATGCTCACCATCGGGAGCTCGCCGGCGGCGACGGCGGGGGAGCCGGCCCCGGGCGCGGTGAGGCTCCATGCGCCGGCCAGCGCCAGCGCCAGCACGATCCTGAGCGCCCGGGCCGCCCGCCTGGGGCTGGCCTGCCGTGCACGGTGAAGGTCGTAGGTGCTCATGTCGGCCCCCACCTCCCGAGGTCGCGCCGCAAGTAATGACTTACTTACCTCCTTTTGACTATGCGTGACGCACCCGGTGCTGTCAACCGTTCGCGGTCCCGTCAGGCCCGGTGCTCGGCCAGCCAGGCGTCGCCGGCGGCGAACTCGGCGTCGAGCTGGTCCCGCACCATCCCCTTGGCCCAGTCGGCCAGCTTCCCGCCGATGAGGGGCACCTTCACCTCAACGTGCACGTCAACCCCGTAGGTGGTGCGCTCGCCGGCGGGGGTGAGGGTGGTCGAGGCCGAGATCCTCACCGGCGCACCCGCGGTGTCCACCTGCTGGGTGCCCCTGCAGGAGCCGTCGGGCAGGCGGTGCCAGTCGTCGGTGGTGGTCACGGTGTTGGTCGGCTTGAGCACCCGCCTGGCGAACCCCGGGAGGTCGACGTCGACCACCCGACGGATGACCAGATGGAACGAGTCGTCGCTCGCGCTCGACTCCAGCACCTCGATGTCGCGATGGCCCATGCCCTCGAACTTGCGGAGGTGGGACTGCGGGTCGCGGAACATGGCCCATACCTCGTCGATGGGCGCCTCGAAGGTGTGCTCGTCGTGGAAGTCCATCGGGCCACCCTACGTCCCGGTGCCGGTGCTCGAGCCGAGGGCGGCGGGGTGGGCACGCGGCGGGGCACCGCTCGGGGCAGCGCTGCATGACACCGCTGCGGGCCGGCGGTCGGGATGACATCGCCACCGCGCCGTGCTTCACTAGAACGCGTTCTCGTTTTCCAGCGTCCCCACTGCCAGCCGGAGGCCCGCATGTACATCGGACTGACCCCCGAGCACCAGCGACTCCGCGACGAGTTACGGGCCTACTACGAACGGCTGCTGACCCCCGAGATCCAGGAGGAGATCGCCCGCAGCGAAGGGGTTGGCCCGGTGCCCCGGCGGATCGTGAAGCAGATGGGCGCCGACGGCTGGCTGGGCATCGGCTGGCCGAAGGAGTACGGCGGCCAGGGCCGGGGTCCCATCGAGCAGTTCATCTTCTTCGACGAGTCGATGCGGGCCGGCGCCCCGGTGCCGATGCTCACCATCAACTCGGTGGCCCCCACGATCATGCAGTACGGCAGCCAGGAGCAGAAGGACTTCTACCTCCCCAAGATCCTCGCCGGGGAGATCCATTTCTGCATCGGCTACACCGAACCCGACGCCGGCACCGACCTGGCCTCGCTCACCACCCGGGCGGTGCGCGACGGCGACGAGTACGTCATCAACGGCCAGAAGATCTTCACCAGCCTGGCCACCGACGCCGACTACGTGTGGCTGGCGGTGCGCACCAACCCCGAGGCCAAGAAGCACAAGGGTATCTCGATCATCATCGTCCCCACCGACACCCCCGGGTTCAAGGTCACGCCCATCGTCAACATGGGAGAGTTCAACACCAACCTCACCTTCTACGAGGACGTGCGGGTCCCGGTCGGCAACCTGGTGGGAGAGGAGAACCAGGGCTGGCAGCTCATCACCAACCAGCTCAACCACGAGCGGGTCACCATCTGCAGCTCCGGCATCATCGAGCGCCAGCTCGAAGACGTCACCCGCTGGGCGAAGCAGACCACCCTCCCCGGCGGTGGCCGGGTCATCGACGAGCCCCGGGTGCGCCAGCTGCTCGCCCGGGTGCACGCACGGCTCGAGTTCCTGCGGCTGGTCAACTTCAAGGTCGCCTGGGCCGCCGAGCAGGGCCAGCCACTCGACCCCGCCATGGCTTCGACGGTGAAGGTGTTCGGCACCGAGTTCTACATGGAGGCCGTGCGGCTGCTGATGGAGGTCGTGGGGCCGGCCTCGAGCCTTCGGGGCACGTCACCCGACGCCGTGCTGCGGGGCCGGCTGAACGGACTGCTGCGGGGCCTGCACGTGCTCACCTTCGGCGGGGGCACCAACGAGATGCAGCGCGACCTGATCGCGCTGTTCGGGCTGAACATGCCGCCCTCGCCCCGCTGATCCGACCGACCGCCCGAACCGCCCCGCCCACAGGGAGGAACCTCCGATGGACTTCTCGCTCACCGACGAGCAGACGACCCTGGTCGAGCTCGCCGACCAGATCCTCGGCGACCGCTGCACCCTGGAGCGGTTGAAGGAGGTCGGCGCCGGCGAGCGGCGCACCGATGTCGAGCTGTGGCGGGAGCTGGCCCGAGCGGACCTGGTCGGGGCCGCGCTACCGGCGGACGTCGGCGGGGGAGGGTTCGGGTTCCTCGAAGCCTGCCTGCTGCTGGAGCAGGTCGGGCGCCACGTGGCCCCGGTGCCCTACTGGGCGACGGTGGTGCTCGGCGGCCTGACCATCGCCGAGCACGGCGCCGGCGCGCTACGCCAGGAGCTGCTGGCCGGCGCCGTGGCGGGGGAGGTGATCCTCTCCGCCGCCCTGCAGGAGGAGTTGGCCGACCCCCGCTCGCCTGCCACCATCGCCCGGCCGGAAGGTGCCGGCTGGCGTCTGAACGGCGAGAAGATCCTCGTACCCTCCGCCCCCGACGCGGCGGTGATCGTGGTGCCCGCCCGGGCGGACGCCGGCGTGGGGCTCTTCCTGGTCGAGCCTGGCTCGAGTGGGGTCAGCCTGGTGGCCGAGGAGACGATGGGCCAATGGCCCTTGTACCGCTTGGTGTTCGAGGGGGTGGCCGTCGAGCCGGAGCGGGTGCTGGTGACCCCGGGTGGGGAAGGCCAGCGGGCGCTGGAGCGGCTGGTGGATCTGGCCACCGTCGGCCTGTGTGCCATCTCCGCCGGGGTCTGCGAGCGGGGTCTGCGCATCACCGCCGAGTACGCCAGCGAGCGCAAGCAGTTCGATCGCCCCATCGCCACCTTCCAGGCGGTGGGCCAGCGCCTCGCCGATGCGTTCATCGACACCGAGGCGGTGAGGTTGACGATGCTGAACGCGGCCTCGCTGCTCGACGCGGGCCTGCCCGCAAGCAAGGAGGTCGCCACCGCCAAGTTCTGGGCCAGCGATGGCGCCAGCCGGGTGGCTCATGCGCTGCTGCACGTACACGGCGGTATCAGCATCGATGTGGACTACCCGATCCACCGGTACTTCCTGTGGGCCAAGCAGATCGAGAACGACCTCGGCGCTTCCACCGTGCAGCTCCAGCGCCTCGGCGACCTCATCGCCACCGAGCCCTGAACCCCCCCTCTCTTCCCGTTCTGGCATGTCAAACGCGTGCTCTGGCCCGCGTTTTGCCTGCCGGTTCGGCGAGCGCGGTGCGCCCCGTGCGCCCCTCGCGTTCTGGCATGTCAAACGCGTGCTCTGGCACGCGTTTTGCCTGCCGGTTCGGTGAGCGCGGTGCGCCCCGTGCGCCCCTCGCGTTCTGGCATGTCAAACGCGTGCTCTGGCACGCGTTTTGCCTGCCGGTTCGGTGAGCGCGGTGCGCCCCGGCGCCGAGGACGATCAGCTCTCGCCGGATGCCGGCGGGCGCTCCCGCCGGGCGAACGCGTCGAGCACGTCCGGCAACGAGGGGAAGATCATGTCCTCGCCGATCCGATCGAGGACCCCCGTCGGTTCAAGGTCGTCGCGCAGGTCCTGCTTCAGCCGCGCCAGCCCGAGGCGGATGCCCCGGCGCGCCAGCTCAGCCCGTAGGGCCTCCAGCGCGTCGGCCCCGGTGATGTCCATCTCCACGTTGGCCTCCACGTTGAGCACGAACCACTCCACCGGTTCCGGGCTGGCCTCGATGGCGGCCAGGGCCCGCTGCCGGAAGTCCTCGGCATTGGCGAAGAACAGCGGCGCGTCGTACCGGTAGATCATGAGGCCGGGAACGGTCTGCGCTTGGGGGTAGTCGTCGATGTCGTGGAGGCTGCCCAGCCCCGGCACCTGTCCGAGCACCGCGTCGTGAGGCCGCGCGACCCGGCGCAGCAGGTCGAGCATCGACAGCGCGATCGCCACCAGCACCCCGTAGAGGATGTCGACCGCCAGCACCCCTACCGTGGTGGCCAGCGCCAGCACCAGCTCACTGCGCCGGAACCCCCACAGCCGCCGGAGCCCGTCGAGGTCGATGAGCCGGGTGGCGGCGTACACGATGATCGCTCCCAGCGCGGCAGTCGGGAACTCGGACAGCAGCGGCCGCAGGAACAGCAGTACCAGCACCACCGTGACCAGCGAGATCAGCCCCGCCAGCTGGGTGCGGCCACCGACCGCTTCGCCGAGCACCGTGCGGCTCCCGCTGCTGCTGACGGGGAATCCCTGGAAAAGGCCGGCTCCGGTGTTGGCGGCACCCAGGGCCAGCAGCTCCTGGTTGGCATCGATGACCTCGCCTCGCCGGGCCGCGAACGCCCGCCCGGTGAGGACGTTGTCGGAATAGCCCACCAGGGCGATGCCGAGCGCCGGGCCCACCAGGCCGGCCAGGTCGTCCCAGCTGACCTCGGGCAGCCGGGGCGCGGGTAGGCCGGCCGGGATGGTGCCGACCACGGCGATGCCATCATCGGTCAATCGGAACAGGGCCACCACCAGCGTGGAGGCCAGCACGGCCAGCAGGGGCCCGGGCAGGCGGGGCGCGAACCGCTGGGCCAGCACGAGGAAGGCGAGCACCCCCGCGGCCAGCGTGGTCGTGGGGCCGTCCAGCTCGGTGAGGTTGGCGACGAACGAACCGACCTGGGCGGTGAAGGTGGTGCCGTCGACGGGTACCCCTGTCACCCTGCCGAGCTGGCCGGCGATCATGATCAGCGCCACCCCTGCCAGGTATCCGACGAGGATCGGCTTGGACAGCAGGTCCGCGAGGAAGCCCAACCGGAAGCAGAAGGCGATCAGGCACGCGGCGCCCACCAGCAGCGCCAGGGTCGCCGCCATGGCGGCGTAGGCCGTCGGATCGTCCAGCGCCAGAGGTGCGAGGGCGGTCGCGGTCATCACCGCGGTGGTGGACTCCGGCCCCACCGACAGCTGTCGTGACGAGCCGAGCACCGCGTAGATGGCGAGGGCGGGGAGGATCGCCCACAGGCCCACCACCGCGGGCAGGCCGGCCAGCTCGCCGTAGGCCATGCACTGGGGTACGAGGTAGGCGGCCACGGTGATGCCGGCCACGACATCACCACGCAGCCAGGCTCGCTGGTAGCCCCGGGCGGTGGCCACCGCTGGGACGAAGCGCTCCACGGGGCCTTGCCTAGCACCATCGTCACCCGAGCCGGCGGTGGTCGGGCGCCTCAGGCGCGCTCAACTGCCACGAGCTCGAGGGGAGAGGTCGGACGACAGCGGGGTGACCGTGACAGGGATGCCGTTGAGCACCGCGTTGCCCGACAGCGGGTCGACCACCTCGCCGTCGGTCAGCACGTTCGAGTTCACGCCCGCGTGCTCCGCTGCCACCGACAGACGGCTGCCGGGTACGCCGTGGCCCCAGCCGTGCGGCAGGCTCACCACCCCGGGACGGATGGCGTCGGTGATCTCCACCGGCGCCACCACCGCGCCCACCCGGGACCGGACCTCCGCCGGGTCGCCGTCCCCGAGCCCCAGCCGGGCCGCGTCGTCGGGGTGGATTTGCAATGTGCAGCGAGGCTTGCCCTTGACCAAGGGAGCGACGTTGTGCATCCACGAGTTGTTCGAGCGCAGATGCCGGCGCCCGATGAGCACCAGGCCCGAGCCGTCCACGCCCTCCGAGCCGCCCGCCCCGATCGCTGCCTCGCGACAGGACGCCAGCAGCCGGGGGATGTCGGCGGCGATCGGGTCGGGCACCAGCTCGATGGTGCCGCTCGGCGTGCGCAGCAGCTCGGGCAGGCGAGGCTGGAGCGGCCCGAGGTCGAGGCCGTGTTCGTGGACCGCCAGCGAGGCCAGCGACAGGCCGCCGGGCACCGCGCCGAACCAGTCGCCGTACGGGCCGGTGCGGATCATGGCATCGAGGACTCGATCGACCGCGCTGGGCCCGTCGAGGAGGGAAGCGAGCTCCTCCACCGTGCACCCGGCGATGGGTGAGTCCGCTGCTCCGATCGCGCCTTGCAGGATCCCGTCGACGAGCAGGTGCTCGACCAGCGCCGGGTCCGCCCCGGTTCCCTGACCAGAGGCGATCAAGGCCAGCTTGGCGAGGATCTCGTGCTCGGTGGGGCCGCTGGGTTCGAACAGGGGCGGGGACCACTGGGCCACGTTGCGCACCGACAGCCCGAAGAACGCCAGGTGGTACTCGCTGCGCTCGAGCGCGGAGGGCGGGGGCAGGATGAGGTGGGCGTAGCGGGTGGTCTCGTTGCGGTAGATGTCCACGCTCACCATGAGCTCCAAGCCGGCGAGGGCCCGGTCGAGGCTGGCCGCGTCGGGTGTCGACACCACCGGGTTGCCGGCCACGGTGATCAGCGCCCGAACCTGGCCTTCACCCGGGGTCTCGATCTCCTCCGCGAGGGTGGCCACCGGCAGCTCGCCGTTCACCTCCGGGTAGCCTCGGACCCGGCTGTGGTGGCGCCCGGTGCGGTAGCCCCGCCCGGGCCCGGGGGTCCGGGGTCGCTCGTGGGCCGGAGCCGGGAACATCGCCCCGCCGGGGCGATCGAGGTTCCCGGTGAGCACGTTGAGCACGTCGACGGCCCAGGCGGCGAGGGTGCCGAAGGCCACGGTGTGGGTGCCGATCCGTCCGTACACCGCGGCGGTGGGAGCGGCCGCCAACTCCCGAGCCAGGCGCCGGATGGTGCCGGGGTCAATGCCGCAGGCCGCGCTGGCCGCCTCGGGGGTGATCGGCGCGAGCAACTCCTGCAGCTCGTCCAGGCCGCTGGTGAACGCTCGCAGCCTGCCCGGCTCGGCGAGTCCTTCGCCGAGCAGCACATTGGCCATCGCGGCCAACAGGTGGGCGTCGGTGCCGGGTCGGATGGCCACGTGCTCGTCGGCTTCTTCGGCGGTGCGGGTGCGGCGGGGGTCGACAACCACCACCTTGCCTCCGCGCTGGCGGATGCGCGCCAGTCGGCCCGGGAAGTCCGGCGCGGTGCACAGGCTCCCGTTCGACTCCCAGGGGTTCGCGCCCAGCATGAGGAGATGGTCGGTGCGGTCGAGGTCCGGCACGGGGATGAGGAGAGGGCCGCCGAAGAGCAGCCCGCTGGAGACGTGCTTGGGCATCTGGTCGACGGTGCTGGCCGAGTAGATGTTGCGGGTGCCGAGGGCCCGGGCCAGCGGCCGGTTGTACAGGACCCCGGCCAGCGAGTGGGCGGAGGGGTTGCCGAGGTACAGGGCCACCGCGTCACGCCCGTGGCGCTCGATGATCGGCAGCAGACGCCGCTCCACTTCGGCGAACGCCTCCTCCCAGCCGATCTCCTCGAACACCGCGGTGGCGGGGTCGTCGCCGCGGCGGATCAGCGGCCGGCGGAGGCGGTCGGGGTCGCTGTGGACGTGCTGGAGCACCGACCCCTTGGGGCAGATGAACCCCTGGCTGAAGGGGTTGTCCCGGTCGCCACGGATGCGGTGCACCCGGCCGTCGCGGACCGTGATCTCGAGTCCGCAGGTGGCCTCGCACAGCGGGCACGTGCGGAACTGGACCGTCTCGGTGGTCATCGATCGCACCCCCTTCCCCGGAGCCGATCGTAGGGCGATCGGCCGGCTCGTGACCGGCCCGGATACGCTCCGGTGGTGGCCGATGCCCACAGCGTGCCGCCGGCCTACCCCACCCGCTGGGAGACCGACGCGGTGCTCGCCGATGGTTCGGTGGTGCACGTGCGGCCGGTCCGCCCGGACGACGCGGCACGCATCGACGCGTTCCACGCCCGCCAGTCCCGCGAGAGCATCTACTTCCGCTACTTCACCCCGATGCCGAAGTTGTCGGCCCGTGAGCTCGAGCGGCTGACCAGCATCGACTACGTGACCCGGATGGCCTTCGTTGCTCTCGAGGGTGACGACATCGTGGCCATGGCCAGCTACGACGTGTGGCGGGCCGCCGACGAGGCGGAAGTGGCCTTCATCGTCGATGACGCCCACCAAGGGCGAGGGTTGGCCACCGTGCTGCTCGAGTACCTCATCGTCGCCGCTCGTGAGAACGGCTTGCGGGCGCTCACCGCGCAGGTGCTGCCGAGCAACCGGCGGATGCTGTCGGTGTTCCACAACGCGGGCTTCGCGGTGTCCAGCGAGTTCGACGAGGGCGTGATCAAACTCCGGTTGGGCCTGGAGCCCACGGAGCGGGCCACCGCGCTGATCGAGGAGCGCGAGCGGTTGTCGGAAGCCCGCTCGATCCAGCGGCTGCTGTTCCCCGGATCGGTGGCGGTCATCGGTGCCGGCCGCGAGCCCGGCGGCATCGGGCACGAGGTGTTCCGCAACCTGCTCACCTGTGGCTTCGAGGGTCCCGTCTATCCGGTCAACCCGAGCGGCGGTCACGTGTCGAGCGTGCGCAGCTACCCGAGCGTGCTCGACATCCCCGATGAGGTCGACCTCGCGGTGGTGTGTGTGCCCGCTCAGGCGGTCGAGCGAGCGGTGAAGGAGTGCGCGCGCAAGCGGGTGCGGGGTCTGGTGATCATGAGCGCGGGCTTCGAAGGGCTCGAGATCGAGGGGCGGCCCGCGGAGCGGGTGCTCGCCGAGCGGGCCTTGCGGGCCGGGATGCGCCTGATCGGGCCGGAGTCGATGGGGGTCATCAACACCGCGCCGTCGACCCGGCTGGTGGCGACCTTCGCCGACGTGCGGGTCGACGAAGGTCCGGTGGGGATGCTCACCCAGTCCGGCACGCTCGGCATCGCCGCGCTCCGACGCGCCCACCGGATGGGGATCGGGGTCTCGGTGTTCGTCGACATCGGCAGCCGGCCCGACGTGAGCGGCAACGACCTGCTCCAGTTCTGGAGCAGCGACGACCGCACGAAGCTCGCGCTGCTGTACCTGGAGTCCTTCGGAAACCCGCGCAAGTTCACCCGCATCGCCCGGCGGATGGCCAGGGAGAAGCCCATCGTGGCGGTCAAGGCGGGCCGCACCGGGCGCACCGACCCGGACGCCGACCGCCTGGGGCTCGGTCCCTGGTGGCCGGCCGACGCCACGGTCGATGCGCTGCTGTCGCAGTCGGGGGTGATCCGCGTCGACACTCCCGCCCGGCTGTTCGACGTGGCCCGGGTGCTGGTCAACCAGCCGGTACCCCGGGGCCGGCGGGTGGCGGTGGTCAGCAATTCGCGGGGATCCACGTTGCTGACGGTCGACGCCTGCTTGCACTCGGGACTCGAGCTGGCCCCGATCGACCCCACCACCCAGGCCGCGTTGGCGGCGCTGCTGCCGGCAGGAGCCGAGGTGGCCAACCCCGTCGAGCTGACCTGGCAGGCCGATGCCAGCCACTACGAGGCTGCGGTGCGGGCCGTGCTCCAGGCGGACGGCGTCGACGCGGCCCTGGTGGTGTACGCCCCCGCCGTGGAGGAGCACCGGGCGAAGGTGGCCCGCGCGCTGGGGTTGGCCGCCCGGGCGTCGGCGGGCAAGCCGGTGCTGGCGGCGTTCCTGAGCTCGGAGGTCGGCGTCCCGCTGATCGGCGGTGAGCACCCCATCCCGCTGTTCGAGTTCCCCGACGAGGCGGCAGCGGTACTCGGCACGGTCGTCGACTACGGGGCGTGGTTGGCGGAAGATCCGGGCACGGTCCCGGTGTTCGAGGATCTCGACCTCGACGCGATCCGGGCGTGCACGACCGAACTTCTCGGCGAAGGCGACGGCGGCGGGCGGTGGCTCGATCGTGCCGACGCGATGCGGCTCCTCGCGCTGGCCGGCCTGCCGGTGGCCCGGGAGCGCTCGGTGGGGTCGGTCGAAGAAGCCGTTGCCGCTGCGGCGGAGATCGGGTTCCCGGTGGCGCTCAAGGCCTCCGGGGTGCCTCGCTACCAGCCGGGCGAAGCTGGCGGGGTGGCCCTCGATCTCCACGATGAGGGCGCACTGCGGGCTGCCTACCAGCGCATGTGCGAGCACCTCGGGGAGGCGATGCGCCCGGCGCTGGTCCAGCAGCAGGTGCCGACCGGCGCCGGGGTGATGGTGGGCGGGCACCAGCACGCGGCGTTCGGTGCGGTGATCGCGCTGGGCATCGGCGGCGCGATGTCGGCGGCCCGCAGCGAGGTGTCGGTGCGGGTGCTGCCGCTCACCGACGCGGACGCCGACCGGCTGATCGCCGCGTCGCCCGTGGCCTCGCTGCTCGAGGGCGCACCGGGCGAGGCCGCGGGGTCGCCCGGTGCGAGCTGCCGGGGGTTCCTGCTGCGCCTGGCGGCGGTGCTCGAGGCGGTCCCCGAGATCGCCGACGTGGTGCTCAACCCTCTCATCGTCGGTGCCGAGGGGGCCTGGGTGGTGGACGCCTCGGTGCGGGTGGCGCCGTACCGCTGGGACCCGGCACCGCCGGTGCGGCGGGTCACCTGAGCTGGCCTTCACCCTCGCGCTGCGTGCTTCCCGGGCGGGATGGTCAGTCGAGCTTGTGCAGCAGCGCCCGGGCGTCGCTCACGATGCGGAAGCGCTCGGCGTGGAACGCCTGCACGTCCTCGGGTGCGTGGCGGTGGCGGTCGGGGTGGTGGCGCTTGACCAGTCGCCGGTACTGCGCCTCGACCTGCTCCATCGTCGCGTCGGCGGGCAACTCCAGCGCCGCATACGCTGCGTGGATGTCGGTGGGAGCGGGCCGCTCCAGCGCTGCTTGCTGCTCCACCCGCTTGCTCTCCCGGTACACCTGTGCGGGATCCCAGTAGGAGTGGGTCCGGCCCGGACGGTGGGTGCCGTCGGCTTCGGCGATGGTCTGCCGGGCCGAGCGGCGCTTCTCCCGCAGGCGCTCGGCCCACGCCGAGTACCGTTCGGCGTGCTCGCCATGGGGGTCCGGTCCGCCGAGGACGTCGGCCAGGGAACAGAGCAGATCCTCGTCGCCGGCACCTACCGGCTCGGGGTCTGACCGCGTGGTGCCCGGCCGGTCTGCCTGCTCGGCTGTGCCGGCGCCGTCCGCCGGCCGAGCGCGTCGCCATCGTGGCCGTGACGGCTTCGGCACGGCACCCCTCCCTCCGCCGGGAGCCACCTGTGACGGGGCTCGCCCTCCCGGTGGACCACAGGATAGGGCACAGGGTCGGTGGGGGGTGTTCCCGGCCGCTCAGCGGGACTCGGTGTGCGCGGCCCGCGGTTCGCGCGGCAGCCGGAGGAGGCGTTCGGCGAGGATGTTGCGCAGGATCTGGGTGGTGCCGCCCATGATGGTGTACCCGGGGGCGTAGCACAGGTTGCGGGCCACCCGGCCCCACACCAGCGCGTCGGCACCGGCCACTCTGGCGCAGAAGGCCGCCACCCGTTGTTCCAGCTCGGTGCAGAACGTCTTGGTCGCCGCCGAGAACCCGGGTGGCGCTTGGCCTAGCACCTCTCGCAGCACCAGGTGCCGGCCGATGGTGTAGCCGGTCTCGATCGCGGCCACCTCCTGGCGGACCCGCGGGTCGGTGAGGTCCGCTCGCGGGCGCAGCTCGTCGTAGAGGGCCCGGTTGCTGACCAGCCGGTCGATGCCGCCCCGCTCGTGCTCCATCTGGCGCATCACCTGCCGGAAGCTGCCGTTCTCCTCGCCGACAAGCAGCTCGCCCGGTACCCGCACCCCGTCGAAGTGCACCTCGCAGAAGTGCCGGTTGCCGGTCATGTCGGTGATGGGGGTGACGGACACGCCCGGCAGGCGCATGTCGACGATCAGCTCCGAGAGCCCGGCGTGGGCCGGCGCGTCGGGGTCGGTGCGGGCCACCAGGTAGCACCAGTCGGCGTCCGCCGCCCCGCTGGTCCAGATCTTCGTGCCCTCCACCACCCAGCAGTCGCCGTCCCGCCGGGCCCGGGTGCGGATGGACGCCACGTCCGAGCCGGCATCGGGCTCGCTCATGCCGATGCACCACGCGGAGCGACCGGCCACGATCTCGGGCAGGAACCGCTTGCGCTGCTCGGGGGTGCCGAACTGCAGCAGGGTGGGGCCGATCTGGCGGTCGGCGAACCAGGAGGTGGCGATGGGCGCACCGCCCGCGATGAGTGCCTCGAAGACCACGAACCGCTCCAGCGGGCTGCGCCCGTGCCCGCCTTCTTCCACGGGCCAGGTCATGCCCAGCCAACCCCGCTCGCCCAGCTCGAGGGACAGCTCGCGGGAGGTGCCCACGATCCAGGAGTCCTCGGGCACCTCCACCCTCGCCCGCCACTCGGCTGCCAGCCGGCGGGCCTCGTCCTGGAGGGGCAGCAGCTCGGCGGGGAGCGCGAAGTCCATGCAGGCATGCTGGCACGGCCCGCCCACCCTGCCGGGCGTTCCGAGCCCGCCGGGGGTGCCGAGCGGCGCTGCCGGCCGGTGACCCCGCTAAGGTCGCCGGCCGTGCGTGCTGTCGTGCTCGAGTGCTATGGGGGGCCCGACGTCCTCACCGTCCGCGAGGTGCCCGACCCGGTGCCCGGCCCCGAGGAGGTGGTGGTCGAGGTCGTGGCCACCGCGCTGAACCGTGCCGACCTCCTGCAGCGCCGGGGGCGCTACCCCGGCCCGCCGATGGCCTACGAGATCCCGGGCATGGAGCTGAGCGGGCGGGTGTCGGTGCTCGGGGAGCGGGTGACCATGTGGCGGCCGGGCGACGAGGTGATGGGCATCGTCGGCGGCGGGGCCTACGCCGAGCGGATCGCGGTGCACGAGCGACAGCTCATGGCCGTGCCCCGCTCGGTGGGCGTGGCCGACGCCGCGGCCATCCCCGAGGTGTGGATCACCGCCTACGACGCGCTCGTCGCCCAAGGCGGGCTCACGTCCGGCCGCACTGCGCTGGTCCACGCCGGGGCATCCGGTGTGGGCACCGCCGCCATCCAGATCGCCAAGGCCATCGGGGCCAGGGTGATCGTCACCGCCTCGGCGGGCAAGCTGGCGAGCTGCCTGGCGCTGGGCGCCGACGCGGCGGTCGACTACCGCAGCGAGGACTTCGTCGCCCGTTGCCGGGAGCTGACCGGCGGGCACGGCGTCGACGTGGTGCTCGACGTGATCGGCGGCGACTACGTGAACCGGAACCTCGACGCCCTCCGCACGGGTGGGCGCATCGTGCAGGTGGGCGTGATGGCCGGTGGGGTGGTCGAGCTGGACGTGGGCAAGATGCTGCCCAAGCGGGCCAGCCTCATCGGCACCGTGCTGCGCCCCCGCCCGCTGGAGGAGAAGATCGCGCTGACCCAGCGGTTCGCGGCGGAGATCCTCCCGCTGTTCGACGACGGGCGGTGCCGGCCGGTGATCGACTCGCGTTTCCCGCTGGCCGAGATCGCCGCCGCGCACGAACGCATGGAGGCCAACGCCAACATCGGCAAGATCGTCATCGACGTGGCCCCGGAGGCCTGACTCAGGCGCGATCGGCGCCGGCCCGCCGGGCGCGCGAGCTGGGTCGGGACCGTGGCGGCAGGGCCACGTCGGTCAGCCGGGCCTTGAACACCGTCACCGCCTGGCCGCCGAGCTTCACCCGCTCACCTCGCAACCCGACCCGGACCACCCCACCCCGGGCCGACGCCTGGTGGGCGAGCAGGTCCTCCTTGCCGAGGCGCGGCGCCCAGTACGTGGCCAGCGTGCAGTGCGCGGAGCCCGTGACCGGGTCCTCGGGGATGCCGTAGCGGGGCGCGAAGTAGCGGGACACCATGTCGTAGAGCCCTTCTCCCACCGACGTGACCACCACGCTGGCCGCGTCGGCCGCCCGGAGCGCCTCCATGTCGGGTCGCACCGCCCGCACGTGCTCGGGCGAGGCCAACTCGACGACCACGTTGTGGCTGCCCACCGCCGACCCGACCACCTCCCCGTGGTCGAGCCCGAGCGCCTCCACGACCCCGGCCGGCGGCGGAGCAGGGCGGGTGGGGTCGGCCGGGAAGTCGAGCTCGATCCAACCGTCCGCGGTGCGGGTGGCGGTGACCTCGCCGGAACGGGTGGCGAAGCGCAGCAGCGGCCGATCGACGCTGCGGTGCTCGTAGAGGTAGTGGGCGGCGGCGAGGGTGGCGTGGCCGCACAGGTCGACCTCCACCGTGGGGGTGAACCACCGCAGGCTCCATCCCGGCTCACCGTCGGGCAGCTCGAACGGCACCAGGTACGCGGTCTCGGAGAGGTTCATCTCGAGCGCCAGCTCCTGCATCCACTCGTCACCGGGGGCTCGGTCGAGCAGGCAGATCGCGGCGGGGTTGCCGCGGAAGGCGCGATCGCAGAAGGCGTCGATCTGGACCAGCTCGGGCCTCAAGCGGAGGCCTTGCGCTGGTCCATCGGCACGTAGTCGCGGACCGGCTCGCCGTCGTAGAGCTGGCGGGGCCTGGCGATGCGCTCGTTGCGGTCGAGCAGCTCGATCCAGTGCGCCAGCCAGCCAGACATGCGGGGGATGGCGAACAGCACCGTGAACATCTCGATGGGGAAGCCCATCGCCTGGTAGATGAGGCCGGAGTAGAAGTCGACGTTCGGGTAGAGCCGCCGGCTGGTGAAGTACTCGTCGGACAGGGCCACCTCTTCGAGCTTGAGTGCGATGTCGAGCAGCGGGTTCTTGCCGGTGACCTCGAAGACCTTGTCCGCGGTCTCCTTGATGATCTTGGCCCGGGGGTCGTAGTTCTTGTAGACCCGGTGCCCGAATCCCTGCAGGCGGCCCTTGCCGGCCTTGACGTCCTCGATGAAGGGCAGGACGTTGTCCATCGAGCCGATGCGGGTGAGCATCCGGATCACCGCCTCGTTGGCGCCGCCGTGGCGGGGACCGTAGAGAGCGGTGGCCGCGGCCGCGGCGCAGCTGTAGGGATCGGCGTGCGCGCTGCCGGCGACCCGCATCGCGGTCGTGCCGCAGTTCTGCTCGTGGTCGGCGTGCAGGATGAACAGGATGTCGAGGGCCCTGGCCAGCACCGGATCGGCCTCGTAGCGGGGCTCGGCCACCTTCCACATCATCGACAGGAAGTTCGAGGTGAAGTCGAGGCTGTTGTCGGGGTAGACGAAGGGCATGCCCACGCTGTGGCGATGGGCGCCGGCGGCGAGGGTGGGCATCTTGGCGATGAGGCGGATCACCTGCTTGTAGCGGGACTGCTCGTCGAAGATGTCCTTGGCGTCCGGGTAGAAGGTGGAGAGCGCGGCGAGGGTGGAGACCAGGATGCCCATGGGGTGGGCGTCGTGGTGGAAGCCCTCCATGAACCGCTTGCGCACGTTCTCGTGGATGAACGTGTGGTAGGTGATGTCGTGCTTCCACACCTCGTACTGTTCGGGTGTCGGCAGCTCCCCGTGGATGAGCAGGTACGCCACCTCGAGGTAGGTCGACTGCTCTGCTAGCTGCTCGATCGGGTAGCCCCGGTAGCGGAGGATGCCGGCTTCGCCGTCGAGCTCGGTGATGGCGCTCGCCGCGGCGGCCGTGGTGCTGAAGGAGGGGTCGTAGAACCAGATCCCCGGTAGCAGCTTCGACCACTCGGTGGCATCCACCCCGCCGTTCACGATCGGGATCTCGATCGACTCGCCGGTGCGGTTGTCGATGATGGTCACGCTGTCGGCCACGGCGGCTCCTCGGCTCCTTCGGTCGTGGTGGGTGTTCTCGGCAGGGCTCTCCTGTCGTTCTCCTTTACCTGGCAGCCTACCGGCCCGGATCACAAGGGGCCGTTGTCGTGGGCCCGGGAGACGATCCGTTCCCGCTTGCTGGCGAGCAGCTCGAGCGCCGCGGCCAACTCCCGGCGGGTGTGAGCCGGGTCGATGACCGCGTCGATGAAGCCCCGCTCCGCAGCCACGTAGGGGTTGAGCAGGCGGGCCTCGTAGTCGGCCTCGAGCTCCGCTCGCCGCTGCGGGTCGGTCTCCCGCCGGTGGAGGATCTCGACGGCCCCCCGGGCGCCCATCACCGCGATCTGGGCGCTCGGCCACGCGAGGGCGATGTCGTTGCCCATGCGTTTGGAGTCCATGACGATGTAGGCGCCGCCGTAGGACTTGCGGAGGGTGACCGACACCCGGGGGACGGTGGCCCGGGCGTAGGCGAAGGCGAGCTGCGCGCCCTTCCGGATCATGCCCCGCCACTCGAGGTCCTTGCCCGGGTAGAAGCCGGGGGTGTCCACCAGCGTGACGATCGGCAGGTTGAACGCGTCACAGAAGGCCACGAAGCGGGCGCCCTTCTGCGAGGCGAGGATGTCGAGGGTGCCGGCGATCATGGACGGCTGGTTGGCCACGATCCCCACCGGCCGCCCACCGATCGACCCCAGCGCGGTGACGAGGTTCGCCGCCCAGCCGGCGCGCAGCTCGAGCAGCTCGCCGTCGTCGAGCAGGGCTCGGGCCAGCTCCCGCACGTCGTAGCTGCCGGTGGGCGAGGCAGGGATGAGCGCGGCCACCCCGGCCGCCGGGCGGTCGGTCGGGTCGCCGGTGGGCAGCAGCGGCGGCAGCTCGTCGGTGCTCGACGGCAGGTACCAGAGCAGCTCCTCGATGGCGTTGATGGCGGCTGCCCGGTCCGGGACCACGAGGGAGGCCACGCCGCTGGAGCGGGCGTGCGTCCCGGGCCCGCCGAGGGCGTCGACGGTGATCGGCACCCCGGTGAACTCCCGGACCATCCGCGGGCCGCTCACGAACGCGTACGCCTCGCTGGTCATGACCACCTGGTCGGCGAGGCCGAGCAGCAGCGCCGGGCCCGACACCGCGGGGCCGGTGACCACGAACAGCAGGGGCACGATCCCTGAGCAGGCGACCACGGCCCGGGCGGCCCGCCCCCAGCCCGCGAGCGCCGCCACTCCCTCGTGCACGTCCGCCCCGCTGGAGGCGACCACCAGCACCAGCGGGAGTCGCTGGTCGAGGGCCATGCGGGCCGCCACCTCGATGGTCTCGCCGTCGGCGGACCCGAGGGCGCCGCGGCGGTGGGAGCCGTCGAGCTCGCAGAGGATCACGGCCCGGTCCCCGAGGGTCTCCCGGCGGGCGTGCGCCACCCCGGGCACGCGGGCGCGCAGCGAAAACGGGGGAGCCGGGGGCACGGGACAGTGGACCCCGCGGTCCTCGGCCCGGTTACCGCTACCGGTCGGTAACGTCGGCGTGTATGCCGGGCTGCTTCGGGCCCTCGGTGCGGACCACCTCGAGCACCACGTCTCGCAGCGCTCTGGCTGGAGCCGAGAGCATCCCCTTGCGGCGGGTGGCCAGACCGACCGATCGGCCCTCGAGACCGTCGATGGGCACGCGCTTCCATTCGCCGCCCACCCAGCTCGGGGCTGCGCTGGCCGGCAGCAGTGCGGCCCCGAAGCCCTGGAAGGCGAGCGAGGCGAGCAGGCGCATGCCGTCCACCTCGGCCTGTGGCTCGAGCTCGATGCCCGCCTGCCGGCACTGCTCGTCCAGATGGTCCCGGAACCCGGTGCCTTTGGGCTCGAGCAGCAGCGGTTCGCCGTCGAGGTCCGCCAGCGTGAGCCGGTCGCGCCCGTAGAGCGGGTGACCGGCGGGCACCACCAAAAGGCGGTCCTCGTCGAAGAGGTGATCGGTGCGGATCTCAGGGTCGCTGAGCGGGAGGTTCACCACCGCCAGGTCGAGCAGCCCCGAGGTGAGCTGGAGGGCGAGGGAGGTGGTGGTGGCGTCGACGACCACCACCCGGACCCTGGGGTGGCGGGCTCGCATCGCGTCGACCAGCCGGGGCACCAGCCACCGGGCGGTGGTGCCGATGACCCCGATGCGGGCCGTGCCGGCCACCTCGTCGTGCAGGCTGGCGAGGTCCGCGACCAGGGCGTCGAGCTCGGCCCGCACTCGCCGAGCCCGGGCCGCAACCAGCTCACCCTCTTCGGTGAGCCTGCCGGTGGCGCGGTCGATGAGCACCGAGCCCAGCTCCTTCTCCAGCCGGGCCACGTGCGTGCTGACGTTGGACTGCACCGTGTGCAGGGCTCGGGCGGCAGCCGAGAACGAGCCGGTGTCGGCCACGGCGAGCAGGGCGTTGAGCTGCCGGAGATCCATCACTAGCCATGATGGCACGTATCGCCAAGAACTGTTGGACAGATCATGTGCGAGCATTCACAATGGACCTCGCAACACTCGCCGAGGGCACAGCTCGTTCCCCCCCACGAGCGACCTCGAGCAGGTTTTGAGCGCCGATCCCCCTCGGCCTCGAAACCAGTCAACCGGAGCCGGCCTTCCCCCGAGGCCGGCTCCGCCCGTTTTCCCTCCTCCCGATTCTCCCCGTTTGTCTCGAACTGTTCATGGATTCGCGGCCTGGAACCGCGTGACGCTGAACAGTTCGAGTCAAGAGGAGGAGGCTGACCCGGGGAGCCAGCGAGGGTACGGTGCGCCCATGGCGAACGAGGCAGCCATCTTCGACCTCGACCGCACGCTTCTCGCCGGGGCCAGCGGGCCCGTCATCTCTCGCGCGTTGCGCACCGTCGGCCTGTTGCCGGATCGCAGCCTGCCCGGTGAGGACCTGGTCTTCCGGCTGTTCGACGTGGTGGGCGAGAACTGGCCGTCGATGGTCCTCACCCGCCAGGGGGCCCGCCTGGCCGCGGGCTGGGACCGTGACGCGACTCGCCGGGCTGGCCAGATCGCGGCGGAGGTGCTCGCCGCCCAGGTCCAGCCCTACGCCCGGGTGCTGATCGAGGAGCACCGTGCGGCGGGGCGGCTGGTGGTGGTGGCCACCACGACGCCGCGGGACATGGTCGAGCCCCTCGCGGAGCGGATCGGGCTCGACGGCGTGATCGCCACCACCTACGAGGTTCGCGACGGGCACTACACGGGCCGGATCGACGGCGAGTTCGTGTGGTGGCGGGGCAAGCTCCGAGCCGTGCGGGCCTGGGCCGGCGACCACGGGGTCGCGCTCGACCGCAGCTACGCCTACTCCGACAGCTGGTACGACGTGCCGCTGCTGTCCGCGGTGGGCCATCCCTTCGCGGTGAACCCCGATCCGCGCCTGCGGGCGTACGCGATCGTCCGCCGCTGGCCCGTGCTGTTCCTCGACGTGCCCCCCGGGGTCCCGAAGTTCCTGGGGCTCGAGCCCCAGACCGCCATCTTCCCCTTCGCCCGCCCGGAACTGCTGCCCTTCGCTCGCATCCACCTCGAAGGAACCGAGCACATCCCCGCCGAGGGGCCGGCGATCATCTGCGGCAACCACCGCAGCTACTTCGACCCGCTGGCGGTCGGCTACGCCATCGCCCAGCGGGGCCGCCCGGTGCGCTTCCTCGGCAAGAAGGAGGTGTTCGACGCGCCGATCGTCGGGGACGTGGCCCGGGCGCTGGGGGGCATCCGCGTCGACCGGGGCACCGGTTCCGACGAGCCCTTGAAGGAGGCGGCCGCCGCGCTGGAAGCCGGCGAGTTGGTGGCCCTCATGCCCCAGGGCACGATCCCCCGGGGGCGGGCCTTCTTCGACCCGGTGCTCAAGGGCCGCTGGGGGGCGGCCAGGCTGGCGGCGATGACCCGGGCTCCGGTGATCCCGCTCGGGCTCTGGGGGACCGAGAAGGTCTGGCCCCGCAACGCCCGGTTGCCGAACGTCACCAACGTGCTGCACCCGCCCGAGGTGCTGGTGCGGGTGGGCGAGCCGGTCGAGCTCGGCTACCAGGACCTCGACGCCGACACGGAGCGGATCATGTCGGCCATCGTCGACCTGCTGCCGCCGGAGGCTCGCCAGCGCTGCGAGCCCACCCCCGAGGAGCTGGCGAGCACCCTGCCGCCCGGGTACCAGGGCGACCCCGAAGGGGAGCACGAGGCGCTGCGCCGGCCCGGTCGCGACTGACCGCGGCGAGCTGCCGCGGCCGAGACGACCCGTGCCGGCCCGGCGAGACCGCCGAGCGGTGATCGGCTCAGCGCGAACGCTGGCGGATGATGTTCAGCGCCCCACCGGCCTTGAACCACTCGATCTGCTCCTCGTTCATCGAGTGCAGGCAGCGGAACTCAACCACGGTGCCGTCGGGCTTCTCGATCCGGCAGGACACCGGCTGGTCGGGGGCCAGCTCGGCCAGCCCGAGGATCGAGATGCGGTCGTCCTCGTCGATCAGGTCGTAGGTGTGAGGATCGGCGAAGGTGAGCGGCAACACACCTTGCTTCTTCAGGTTCGTCTCGTGGATCCGGGCGAAGCTGCGTACGATGATGGCCTTGGCGTTGCGGTAGCGGGGCTCCATCGCCGCGTGCTCCCGTGAGGAGCCTTCGCCGTAGTTCTCGTCGCCGACCGCCACCCAGCCGACGCCCGCCTGGTGGTAGTGCTTGGCGATCTCGGGGAACGGCTTGGTCTGCCCGTCGAGCTGGTCCTTGCCGGTACCGGTCTCGCCAGTGAAGGCGTTGACCGCACCGAGGAACAGGTTGCCGCTGATGTTCTCCAGGTGGCCCCGGTAGCGCAGCCACGGACCGGCGGCGGAGATGTGGTCGGTGGTGCACTTGCCCTTGGCCTTGACCAGCACCGGCAGCGAGAGGAAGTCCTGCCCGTCCCACGCCGGGAACGGCTCGAGCAGCTGCAGCCGGTCGGAGTTGGGGTCGACCTTGACCTCGACCCCGGAGGGATCGTCCGGCGGGGCGATGAAGCCGCTCTCGCCGGACTCGAAGCCCCGAGCGGGGAGCTCTTCGCCCGCGGGCACCTCGAGGCGTACCTCCTCCCCGGCATCGTTGACGAGCGTGCCGGTGCGGGGGTCGAAGTCGATGCGGCCCGCGAGTGCCAGGGCCACCACCGTCTCCGGCGAGGTCACGAAGGCCAGCGTGGAGGCCAGGCCGTCGTTCCGCTTGGGGAAGTTGCGATTGTAGGAGGTGACGATGACGTTGACATCGCCCTCGTGCACGTCGGATCGGGCCCACTGGCCGATGCAGGGTCCGCAGGCGTTGGCCAGCACGGTGGCGCCGATGGCCTCGAGGTCACCGAGGAGACCGTCCCGCTCGATGGTGGCCCGCACCCGCTCCGAGCCGGGGGTGACCATCAAGGCGGTGCGGGCCTTGAGCCCCCGGGCCTTGGCGGCCCGGGCGATGGCTGCGGCGCGGCTGATGTCCTCGTAGCTCGAGTTGGTGCACGAGCCCACCAGGGCCGCGCTGATCACCAGCGGCCAGCCTTCCCGCTCGGCCTCATGCCCCAGCTGACTCACCGGGCGGGCCCGGTCCGGGGTGTGGGGGCCGTTGATCAGCGGCTCGAGGTCGCGCAGGTCGATCTCGATGACCTGGTCGAAGAACCCGTTCGGATCGTCGTACACCTCGGGATCGGCGCGCAGCTCGTGGGCTACGGGGGCTGCCGCGGCGGCGATCTCCTCCCGCCCGGTCGCCTCGAGGTAGCGGGCCATGGCCGCGTCGTACGCGAAGAGCGAGGTGGTGGCGCCGATCTCAGCGCCCATGTTGCAGATCGTGGCCTTGCCGGTGCAGCTCAACGACTCAGCTCCCGGACCGAAGTACTCGACGATGGCGCCGGTGCCGCCCTTGACGGTGAGGATCTCCGCCACCTTCAGGATCACGTCCTTCGGTGCTGACCAGCCGTCGAGCTCACCGGTGAGGTGCACCCCGATCAGCCTGGGCCAACGGACGTTGAACGGGTAACCGGTCATGACGTCGACCGCGTCGGCGCCGCCCACGCCGATGGCCACCATCCCGAGACCCCCCGCGTTGGGGGTGTGGCTATCGGTGCCGATCATCATCCCGCCCGGGAACGCGTACTGCTCGAGCACGACCTGGTGGATGATGCCCGAGCCGGGCTTCCAGAACCCGATGCCGTAGCGGGCGGACACCGACTCGAGGAAGTCGTAGACCTCGGTGTTGGTCTCGAGCGCGGCGAGCAGGTCGCGCTTGCCGTCCTCGCGGGCCTGGATGAGGTGGTCGCAGTGGACGGTGGTGGGCACTGCCACACGGGGGAGCCCGGCGGTCATGAACTGGAGCAGGGCCATCTGGGCGGTGGCGTCCTGCATGGCCACCCGATCCGGGTCGAGATCCGCGTAGGTGTGGCCGCGGACCAGCTCCTGGTGCTCGAGGTCGCGCAGGTGGTTGGCGAGCACCTTCTCGGCAAAGGTGAGCGGCCGCCCGAGGCGCTCGCGCACCAGCGCCACCCGGTCGGGAAGTCGGTCATAGACCGCTCGGACCAGCTCGATCGGGGTGCTCGCGGTGACTGCCATCTCGGGTCCTCCTGTCGTGCCGGGTGCCGGTGTGCGTCGTCTCGTGCCATCTGGCACCTGCTTGCGACCGACTGGAATGTATACAAGTATCGTACAAGTGCGCCAGCCTCGTTACCAGCGGATCGCCGACGAACTGCGCCGACGCATCGACCGCGGCGAGTACGCCTCGGGTCGCCTGCTGCCGAGCGAGGCCGAGCTCTCCGACATCTTCGATGCCAGCCGGGTCACGGTGCGGCGGGCGCTCGAGGTGCTCCGCGACGAGGGCCTGGTCGACTCCCGTCAGGGGTTCGGGTGGTTCGTTGCCACCGATCCGGTCCGCCAGAACCTGGCCCGCCTCGGCACCATCGAGAGCCAACTCGCCGAGGAGGGCATCGAGTCCACTCGACGGGTGCTCGACTTCCGCTTCACCAAGGCCCCGGCGCGGGTCCGCCAGGTCCTCGGGGTCGAGACCGTGCTACGGGTGCGCCGGCTCAACCTCGCCGATGGCGAGCCGTTCGCCCTGGTGACGGTGTGGTGTCCCGAGGAGCTCGGCGCCGAGTTGTCGAGGGCCGACGTGGAGCGCTCGCCGTTCTACGAGCTGATCCCGCTGCCGCTCGGCGGGGCGGTGCAGACCATCGGTGCCGCGGCCGCCTCTGCCGCCGAGGCCGAGCACCTGCGCGTGCCGGTCGGCTCACCGGTGCTGCGCTGCGAGCGCATCACCTGCGCGGCCGACGGTGGCCCGGTGCTGGTGAGCGAGCACGTGTTCCCGGCGCATCTCACCGAGTTCGTGGTGGACCTGCCCCACGCCGAGGCCTCCATCGCCCCCACCGGCTTGCGCCTGGTGGAGTGACCGCGCCCCTCCGGCCAGGCCGGGCCGGGGCGCAGGGACGCGGCGCCGAGGCCCGGCGCCGGCCGGCGATCAGCGGGTGGTGGTCGTGGTGGTGAGCTGGTTCTGCAGCTCTTGGACGAAGTCGGGGTTGGCGAGGAGGTACACCAGCCAGCCGACCGAAACGACCAGCCCGACGATCCCGCAGACCAACCCGGCGGTGGCCAGCCCGGAGCCGCCCAGCAGGCCCCCGCTGGTCGCGATCCTGCGCCGGGCCGCCACCGAGAGCCCGATCGCCACCGGCCCCAGCACGATCCCTAGGCAGCCCGCCAACCCGCACAGCAGGGAGAAGATGCCCACCACCAGGGCCGCCACGGCCATCGGCTCGTTCTGCGGGCGCGTCCACCCGCCAGCGCCGTAGGGCCCCGGGGACCAGGTGGGTGCCCCGGGAGCGCCGTGCGGCGAGGCGGCCGGCGGCCCCCACGCCCCCGCAGGCGCGGGCGGCGGGCCGGCGGTCGCACCCTGCCCGTAGTCGGGCACCCACTGGCCGGAGCGAGCGGGGCTCGACGGCTGCGCCCAACCCGGCCGGGTGGGGTCCGCGGCGTCGGGCGTCCCGGCCCCCGGGGCTGACGGCGTCGGGGTCGCGCCTGGCGCCGGAGCGCCGGGGACGTCCTGGTCAGGTTCGCGATCGGGGTCTCGCGGCCACCAGCTGTCGGGCCGCTCCTGCTCGGTCATGTGACCCGCCAGGCTACCGGCGGGGCGGGGTGCGGGTGGCCGTCCGCTCACCGGCGAGCAGGAGCACCCCGAGCAGCGCCACCGCCGGGACGACCACGACCAGCACCTCGACCCACGACGGCAGGGCGGGACGGGTCGCGAGCAGCGCCAGCGCCGCGAGGGCCATGAACAGCCCGTTGCGAGCCACGGCCAACCACGACAGCGGCCGGGTGGCCACGTCACCGAAGCAGTTGCAGGGCGCAGCGACACCGGCCCGCAGGCGCCGGACCAGGAAGGTGGTGAAGAACACCAGCAGCACCAGCGCGATCAAGCCGCCGGCGGCGGGCACCACCAGCAGCAGCACCACCGTCGCCAGCTCCGGGAGGGGCAGGATCCGCCCGGTAGCGGGTGCGTTCGGCACTCCGAGCGCTTCGAAGGACTCGACCGTGGACTCGGGGTCGCGCAGCTTGGCCACCGCGGCCAGGGCGAAGAATGCGGCGAGGGTCACCGCCGCCGTGTAGCCGATCCCATCAGGGGTCATCGGCCCCATGATTGCAGGGCCGGCCCGGTGCTCAGGCGGTGGCCACCCGGCGGGCCGCGCCGGCGGTGATGCGCTCCACCCGCTCCCGGGGCACGATGTGCCACAGGTGCTCGATCGCCGACTCCCAGCCGTCGAGCAGGTCCTGACCCCGGAGCGAGCCGGTGAGCGACACGTGGCGCTCCACCAGCCAGCGCAGCTCCTCCACGTCGTCGTGGTCGGGCCGGAGCACCTCCACCAGGTCCTGGTTGACCCGGGTCATCACCCGCTCGGGCATCGGGTCCCACACGAACGCCTCGCCCCCGGTCATCCCCGCGCCAAGGTTGTAGCCGATGCGGCCCAGCACCACGACCGTCCCACCGGTCATGTACTCGCAGCAGTGGTCGCCGACCGCCTCGACCACCGCCAGCGCGCCCGAGTTGCGCACAGCGAACCGCTCGCCCGCGGCCCCCGCCACGAACAGCTCGCCACCCGTCGCGCCGTACAGACAGGTGTTGCCGGCCATGACGGTGGAGGATCCGGTCTGGCGCCGCTCCACCACCAGCGAGTCGTTGGCCGCGCCGAGCAGGTCGAGCTCCACCCCGTGGGTGAGGAAGGCACCGAAGCTCTGGCCGGCGGTGCCCTCGAAGCGCACGTGCGCGGTGCCCCGTGGCGGCAGGGAGCCGAACTCGAGGGCGATGGCTCCGGACAGGGCGGTGCCGACGGCCCGGTCCGCGTTGGTGATCGGGTAGGAGAGCGACAGCTCGTCGCCGTCCCACACGCCGCGGAACGCGTCCGCCAGCAGGCGGTCGCCGAGCTCTGAGCGGGGATGCTGCAGCGCCACCCGCTCCACGAAGCGCCTCGGCTCGTCCGGGTGCTCGGGTGGTGCCAGCACCGGGGTGAGGTCGAACGCGTCAGCCCGGGGATCACCCGTGGTGCGCTGCCGCAGCAGCTCGACCCGGCCGATCACCTCGTCGAGCGATCGGGCGCCGAGGCGCGCCAGGTGGCGGCGGACGTCCTCCGCGACGAAGAGCAGGTAGGCCGCGACGCCCTCCGGCGTGCCGCTGAAGTTGGCCCGCAGGTGCGGGCGTTGCGTGGCCACGCCCGGCTTGCAGGTGTCCCGGTGGCAGGCCCGGAGCATGATGCACCCCTCGGCGATCATCACCGCGGTGCCGAAGGAGTACTCGTCCGCGCCGAGCAGGGCGGCGATCACCACCTGCCGGCCGGTCTTGAAGCCGCCGTCGACCCGGACCCGGGCCCGGGAGCGCAGGCCGTTGTCGACCAGGGCCCGCTGGGTGTCCGCCAGGCCGATCTCCCAGGGCATCCCGGCGTGCTTGATGGATGAGAGCGGGCTGGCACCGGTGCCCCCGTTCGCGCCGGAGATGTGCACGACGTCGGCCAGCGCCTTCACCACCCCGGCCGCGATGGTCCCCACCCCGTCCTCGGCCACCAGCTTCACGGAGACTTCCGCCGCGTTCACCTGTTTGAGGTCGTAGATGAGCTGGGCCAGGTCCTCGATGGAGTAGATGTCGTGGTGCGGTGGCGGTGAGATGAGCCCCACGCCGGGCTGCGTGTAGCGCAGGCGGGCGATCTCCGGGGAGACCTTGTGGCCGGGCAGCTGTCCCCCCTCACCGGGTTTCGAGCCCTGCGCGATCTTGATCTGCACCTCGTCGGCGAAGGCCAGGTACTCGGGGGTGACCCCGAACCGCCCGGAGGCCACCTGCTTGATGCGGGAGTTCTTGTCCAGCCGGCCGAGGCCCCGGGTGCGGTAGCGCTCGGGGTCCTCACCGCCCTCCCCGCAGTTCGAGCGGGCGCCGAGCAGGTTCATGGCCTGCGCCAGGGTCTCGTGCGCCTCCTTGGACAGTGCGCCGTGCGACATGGCCCCGGTCGAGAACCGCCGCACGATCGCGGAGGCCGGCTCGACCTCCTCGAGGGGTACGGGATCACCCAGCGGGACCGCCTCCAGCAGGTCGTGCAGCTCGATGGGATCCCGCTCGTCCACCAGCCGGGCGAACTGCTCGTACAGGCCGTCGTCCTCGCCCCGGATGGCTCGCTGCAGAAGGTGGGCAGCGGCCATGTCGGCCACCATCGGGTCCGCCTCGACGAGGGGCGGGGTCTCCTGCACCAGGGTGAGGTCGTTGAGGGCCTGCACGACCTCCTTGGAGTGGGCGTGGGGCTCGCCGCCCTTGCGGACCCGGAAGAACCCGGGGGAGTCCAGCTCCACCTGCTCCGTGCCGTAGGCCTTGGCGTGCAGGGCCAGCACGTCACGTCCCAGCTCTTCCCACCCGATGCCGCCCACGATCGAGGGCGTGCCCCGGAAGCACACCTCCACCACCTCCGGGCCGAGTCCGAGCACCTCGAAGATCTGCGCGCCCCGGTAGGAGTCGACGGTGCTGATCCCCATCTTGGAGAGGATCTTCAGCACCCCGGCCTCCAGGGCTGCCCGCAGGCGGTCCTGGGCCTCGGAGCCGACCAGGGACTCGCTGTCGTCCGCGTCGGCCTCGGCGGCCACGGTGGCCAGTGCCAGGCGCGGGCAGACCGCGTCCGCGCCGTAGCCGATCAGCGCCGCCACCGCGTGCACGTCGCGGGCGTCGTCCGCGATCACCACGATGCTGGTGTCGGCTCGGCGGCGCTCCTCGACCAGGCGGTGCTGCACCGCTCCGCAGGCCAGCAGGGAGGGGATCGGCGCCCGCTCGGGACCGACGCGGTCCTGGTCGATGATGAGGATCCCCGCTCCGTCGGCGACCGCCCGGGCCGCCCGGTCGGCGAGCCCCCGCACACCGGCCTCCAAGCCGGCCGGGCCGTCGGCGGCGGCGAAGGTGGCGTCGAGCACCGCGGTGGTGAACGGGTTGCGCTCGGGGTCGTGCAGCCAGTCGATGGCCGAGGGGAACAGGAAGAACGAGTCGAGCGCGAGCAACCGGGCACGCTCGGGGCGCTCCTCGAGCAGCGGCCCCCGGGGTCCGAGCAGGGCCCGCAGGCTCATGACCAACCGTTCCCGGAGGGGATCGATGGGCGGGTTGGTCACCTGCGCGAAACGCTGCCGCAGGAAGTGGTGCACCGGCCGGGGCCGGCCGGCGATGGGGGGCAGCGGCGAGTCGTCGCCCATGGCGAAGGTCGGCTCGTGCCCTTCATGGGCCATGGGCTTGAGCACCATGGCCAGCTCTTCCTTGTTGTAGCCGTGGGCGGCCTGGCGGCGGAGCAGGTCGGGTAGCGGGTCCACCATCGGAGCGCCCGCCCGGACCCGCCGGAACCCCTCCGCCGCCCACTGCGCGTACGGCGCGTTGCGTGCCAGGACGTGCTTGAGGGCGTGGTTGCGCACCACCCCGTGCTCGGGGGTCACGAACAGCATGTGTCCCGGCCCCAGCCGGCCGCGCTCCACGCTGCCTCGCCCGCTCAGGTCGACCGCTCCGACCTCCGAGGCGCACACCACCAGCCCGTCCTCGCAGATCTCGTAGCGCAGCGGCCGCAAGCCGTTGCGGTCGAGCAGTGCCCCGACGCCTTCGCCGTCGGTGAAGATCACCCCCGCGGGCCCGTCCCAGGGCTCCATCAGCGCGGAGTGGTACTCGTAGAAGCCGCGCACCTCGGGGTCGAGGTCCCGGGTCTCCTCCCACGCCTCGGGCACCAGCATGGCCATGGCATGGCAGATGTGGCGGCCACCCCGCAGGAGCAACTCGGCGGCCTCGTCGAGCTTGGCGGAGTCCGAGCCCCGCGGGTCCAGCACGGGGACGAACAGCTCCTCGTCACCCAGCCCCGCCCGGTCCGTGCCGAGCCGCCCCCGGCCACGCATCCGCATCTCGTTGCCCTGGAGGGTGTTGATCTCGCCGTTGTGGCAGAGCAGGCGGAACGGCTGGGCCCGCTCCCAGGTGGGAAGGGTGTTGGTGGAGAACCGCTGGTGGAACACGACGAACGGCGAGGCGTACCGCTCGTCGTGAAGGTCCAGGTAGAAGTCGGCCAGGTGGTCCGCGGCGACCAGGCCCTTGTAGACGATCGTGCGGAACGAGCACGACACGACGTACGCGTCGGCGACGGTACGCTCGATCCGGCGCCGGAAGCGGTAGGCCTGGCGTTCGAGGTCTCCGGGGTCTTCGCCTGTTCCGCCAGCCGGGCCGTCCTGGGGGGCGCGCTCGACGATCGCGTGGAGGATCTCGGGCCGGGTGGCTCGGGCCATGGCGCCGAGCACCGAGTCGTCGGTTGGCGGGGTCCGCCAGTCGACGACCACCAGGCCTTCGTCGCGTGCCGCCTGCTCGACCGCCCGCTGCGGCAGCTCACCGCGGCAGAACAGCACCAGCACCCCTCGGCCCTCGCCGAACAGGGCCGGGGGGATGGCGGTGAGCACCCCGGTACCGTCCGAGGTGAGCGCGTCGGCGGCGACCGCGCCCCGGTGCTTCACGTGGGCCAGGCCCGACAGGCCGGCCTCGACGATCGATCGGTCGGTTCGCCCTGCGGCATCGGCTACGAAGCCGATGCCGCAGGCATCGAGCTCTCGCATGGGTTCACGTCCTTCGCGCGCGACCAGTGGGAGTGTGCGTGCCGGACGATCGGGGGTGCGTCCGTCGCAGCTGCGTCGGCGTCTATGCCGGTCTGGCTGCGGTGCCATGCCTCGCTGCACTGGCGGAACGCGGCGCCGTTGCCCGTGAGCCCCGATGGTGGCCCGCTCGACTGTACCCCTCTCCCCGCCAGGTCGTCGCTCGGCTTTCCGGCTCATCACCTCGGCGTGGACCCCCGGCTATCGTTGGCGCGGGAGGGGGAGTTCCATGGCACAGATGTCCCGGTTCCGCACATGCGCGGTGCTCGTCGCCGTCGGGCTGTCGGCCGGGTGCGGGTCGTCGTCGACGAGCGGGCCGAACCGCAGCGAGATCATCCAGGAGCTGCAGGACGCGGGGCTGAGCAAGCCGCTCGCGGAGTGCGTCTACGACGAGGCGAACGACCGGCTGGACTTCGGGAAGCTCGAGCGGGAGGGACCCGACAGCTTCCAGGGTGACGAGCAGCAGGTCTTCGCCGAGGTGGCTGCCAAGTGTCTCAGCGCCACCGCCTCCGGTAGCTGATCGATCGGCTCCGGTGGGCTGATCTCCGTCGTCGGCCAGCGGGCAGCCCTCGCCACGGCCGTGCTCGTTCAGCCCAGGTCGGGCCAGGCCGGGCGGCGGCGCTGCTTGGGGCCGCGCTCGCCGAGGGCCCACGCCCTCCGCCACGCGCCCACCCCAGGGCCTTGCAGCGACGGGGTGGCTCCGGCGTGCGCCCGGCGGCGGGCCTGCCACCAGTCGGTGGTGGCCTCGTCGGCCAGCTCGGCCACCGTGCGCTCGATGCGGGTCGCGAAGGCTCGGGAGTCCTCCTCCTCGTCGGGCCGCAGCGGCCACCCGAAGGTCACCGTGGTGGGGGAGGGTCGGGGGATGGACGAGCCCTTGCGGAGGATGCGCCCGGTGCCCTCGACGTGCACCGGCACCACCGGCACCTCACAGCGCAGCGACAGGTACGCGGCCCCGCCGCGGAACGGCTGGCCCCACCCGTCGGGGCTGCGGCCGCCCTCGGGGAAGATGAGCATGCTCCACCCGTGGTTGATGAGCTCGGCGGCTTGCTGGGCCGAGGTGCGGCTGACCTTGGTGCGCTCGATGGGGATGGCGCCGATGACCAGCGCGGAGAGCGCGCTGGTGACCCGGTTGCCGAAGAAGTAGTCGGCCGCAGCGCCGATGAACAGGTGATGCCGCCATGGCTCGGGGATCACCGACAGCAGCAGCGGGGTGTCGACGTGGCTGTGGTGGTTGGCCGCGAACACCACCGGGCCCTCGAGCGAGCTGAGCCGGTCCACGCCCCGCACCTGTGGCCGGGCGAGAGCTTCCATCGCCGGGCGCACCACGCCCTCGACGAGCAGCACCCGCGCCGCCCGAGCCGGGTAGGAGCGGGCCCACTCGGTGTCGTAGTTGGCGCCGACCTTGCTTTCGCGCCTCGGCGGCTCGATGCCCACCGGCACGCTCGCCGGGGCGAGGGGGAACGGGAGCTTGCGCACCAGCGCGGAGGCGCTCGGCCGGGCCAGGCGGGCTACCGCGCGGGCATTGACCGGTAGCCGCTCGGCGAGCTTGCCCCTGCTGACCGGCATCGACCTCGGCCCCCTGACCGGGCGCGACCGCTCGGCGCTCGCCATGTCAGCTCACGTCCGCCATCAGGATCGGCGGGTTGTGGACGTGGGTGATGGTGGCGTCGCGGCCCACCACGTCGCTCGCCATCTCCAGCGCGTCCTGCATCGTCGACGCGGGGCGGAAGCCGAGCCGGTGCACCGCCCTCGGGTCGCCCCCGACCACGATCACCTGCCCCAGGTGTGCCAGCGCGTGGCTTCCCCAGTACCACATGTAGAACGGGTGCACCCCGTGGTAGGCGTACGACGTGCGGTACAGGTGTCGGTACCACTCGTCTTCCGCGTACTGCTTCTCGTAGCGGGACTCGATCTCCACCGGGTCGGTGGTCTCGGCCAGCACCTGCTCGAAGAAGTCGATGTAGCTCGGGTGGTGCACCGGGTGGAACTCCCACGGCGTCGGGTGACTCATGATGAGCACGCCGCCCTCGCGCACCAGCGGCCGCCCCCGGTAGAGGTTGAAGAAGTACCCGAGCCCCAGGCACATGACCAGGATGGGGTTCATGATCGAGTTCACGTTGTAGGGGCAGATGTAGGGCAGGCCCATGGTGAGGATGTCGGTCTGGCCCTCGACCGCCACCAGGTGCTGCCGGTACACGTTCTCGGTGGTGACCTGGTGCACCGCTTCGACCTCGCCCGCCTGCACGGAGGTCATGGCGTGCGGAGCCTTCCAGGAGTGGAAGATCTGGCGCCGGGTCCTCGCCGGTAGCCGCTCGAGGCTCTTCTGCATCGCCAGGAACGTGAAGCGGTCGCGGGCGTTCCACTCCCACTCCCGCTTCTGCAGCACGCTCATCGGCCCCTCGGTGCCGAACACGTCGTTGTTGATCGTCGTCTCGATCTGGAAGATCTTCACTCCTGCATCGCGCAGCACCTTGCCCATCCGCCAGTTCGACGAGTGCAGCTCGCTGCGATGCTGATCCATGAAGGAGCGGCTGTGCCGGAGAGTCCGGACGTTGTGGTGGTGGCGCAGGCTGCGGTAGCTGGCGAGACCGGTGGCGGTGCTCTTCCAGCCGCCGTCCATCGAGACGATGTTGATGTTGACGTACACCAGCAGGTCGCTCTCCGCTGCCCGCTTGTTGATCTCGACCTCTTCACCCTTGTCGGTGGTGCCCAGGTAGGCGAGGTTGTCGGGGTCCTCCGCGTCGTGGTTGGTGAGCAGGCCGTGCGGGGCGAACGCGTCGTAGACCCGGTCACCGACCGCGTGGCGCAGCTCGGCTTCGGTCATGCGGCGGTGCAGCGCCAGCGCCGCGATGAGCGCCACGTCGTCGACCCCGGCGGCCGCGGCCATGTCGAGGACCTGCTCGATGATCCGCTGGCGGATGTCGGGGCGGCGCATCGGCGGCAGCGGCAGCGAGACGTCGTCGAAGGCGATGGTGAGCTTCATCCCCGGCCTGAGCAGCGCGGGGAGGGGAGGCGAGTCGCCGAGCGGGTTGAGCAGCGCGTGGCGGATGGCCGCGTCAGGGTGTTCGATCGGCTCCAGCGGCTCGGCCGGGTAGATGACCCGAGTCCGCCCCGGTGGGAGCTTCTCGAGGCGGAACCCCTCACCGTGGTGGAACAGGATCGGCGGGGTGTTGCGGTCGACCTCGAGGACGAAGCCAGGTCTGGTCATAGCCGCGTGCGCTCCTTCTCGTTGCGGAGGTCGAAAGCGATCTTCACCGCGCCACGGCGGCCGGCTGACGCCGCGTGGGCGATGGCATCCTGGTAGCGGGCCAGGGGGTAGGTGGCGCTCACCAGCCGCCCCAGGTCGGCCGCTCGCACCAACTCGAACGCCAGGTCGAAGGTGCGCCGCCGCTCGCCTGACGGGAGCTCCTCGGTGCCGTAGGCGTAGGCGCCGGCGAGCACGATCTCCCGTTGCCACAGGCCGGTGAGATCGACGTGCACGTGGCCCGGCATGCCCACCAGGGTCACCCGCCCCTTCGGGCGCACGGCGGCAAGCGCATCGGCGAGGCTCGCGGCGGAGCCGACGCAGTCGATGACGTGGTCGGCGCCGCCGGTCAAGCGAGTGATCCGCCCGTCGCCGAGGGCCATGGTGCCAGTGAGGCGGCGCACGGCGCGCAGCACCTCGTCCGGTTCGGCCAGCAGGTCGGCGCCGAGGGCCCGGGCCAGCTCGCGTTGGGTGGGGTGCTTGGCCACGGCGAGGATCGAACCTGCCGGGGTGAAGTGGCGCAGCGCGGCGGTGACCAGCAGGCCAAGGGTGCCCGTGCCGAGCACCACCACCGAGTCGCCTTCTCGGATGCCCGCGGTGAGCGCGGCGTGCACCGCGCACGCGGTGGGCTCCACCATCACCGCGGCCTCGTCGCTCATCGATGCCGGCACCGGGTGCAGCTGGCTCGGGTGGGCGACCATCAACGTCGACCAGCCGCCGCCGGTGTCGTGGCAGAACCCACTCTGCAGACCGGGGGCCAACGCGCCGAACGCGATGTGCTCGCAGTTGCCAAGATCACCGCGACCGCACGCCGCGCACGGCGGGTCGATGCCCCGGGTGACGCAGCCGAGCACCGGCTCGACCACCACCCGGTCCGAGCCGTCGGAGCCGGTGCGGTCGGCCACCACCTCGTGCCCCGGCACGAACGGGAAGGACACGATCGGCTCGAAGTAGCGGGAGGCGTGGCCGTCGATGGTCGACAGGTCGCTGCCACAGATACCCGCCAGTCGGGGGCGGATCACCACCCAGTCGGGGCCAGGCAGCTCCGGTGGGTCGAGGTCACGCAGGCGCAGCGGCCCGACCTTGGCTCCGGCGCCCGGGGTGAGACGCCCCGCGGCGGCCGCGGCCGCGTAGCGGGCCGGGCGGGCCTCGAACTGCAGCGCCTTCACCGGCGCCGCCCGGTAGCCGCCACGCCGCCCGTGTGGCGGGGGGCGATGGGGATCAGCACTCGGGGGGCGCCGGGGGCCTTCCCGAAGTGTTCGATGAGCCAACCCCGCTTGCGGGCCAGGGAGGCCAGCCGGGTCTCGGGGTTGACCGCCACCGGGAACCCCACCGCCTCCAGCATGGGCAGGTCGCTGGTGGAGTCGGCATAGGCGACCGATTCGCGCAGGTCGACACCGGTCGCCGCGGCGTAGTCGAACAGCGCCTGGGCCCGGCTCTCGCCGGTGGGGGGGACGCTGGCGAGCTCCCCCACGTAGGTGCCGCGCTCGGTGCGCATGGTGGCGGCGACGATGTCGTCGAACAGCGGCCGCAGCGGGTTCACCACGAAGTCCAGGGCCCCGGTGATCAGCACCGTGCGATGGCCGAGGCGGCGGTGCTCGCGCACCCGGCGGATCGCGGCCGGGAAGGACTTGGCCAGGATGAGGGCGGAGAACATCTCCGCCGTGTCCTCGTCGATCTGCTCGACGGGTGCGCCGTCGTAGCGGCGGTAGAAGAGGCGCAGGAAGTCGCTGCGGTCCTTGCGGTCGAGGGCGAGCAGCGACGGGGCCTCGGCCAGGGTGCGGGCCACGAAGCGGAGCCGGTCGTCGCGGGGGAGGCGGCGGGTGGCGAGCCAGGCGTAGGAGGCGACCACGTTCGACGCGATCAGCGTGTTCTCCAGGTCGAAGGCCGCCATCTGCCGTTGGGGGGAGAGCACCTGGGCTCGCAGGCGCTCGTCACGGCTGGGCCCGGTGCGCCCTCCCGGGGTGGTGCGCACCCGGGCGTGCTTCACGACCGACGGCAGGTGGATCTCGGTGACGTAGCGCTCCCAGTCGATCACCCGGGGGTCGAAGCAGAAGTCCCGGCGGTCCTCGTCGGTCTGTCGCTCCCACATGGCCAGCAGCCGGTCGAGCCCGTACACCGCCTCGCACTCCGCGTACGCGCCGTACAGCTCGACGTAGGACAGGGCACGCTCGGCCTCCTCTCGTTTCTCCTCGATCGTGGCTCCGAGCTCGGCCTGCTTGCCTCGTAGGGGCAGCGCGCCGAGCACCCGTTCGGCCTTCTCCAGCGTCTTCTTGGCCTTGGTGAGCTGGCCCTGCACTTTGCCCCGGCCGGGGAACGACCACTTGGGCACCACGATCGGCTGGCCCTTGGCGTCGTAGAGCGGATGCTCCGCGAACCAGTCGCTCACCAGGTCGACGAGACGGCGGTACCGCAGCGGGTTCTGCGATCCGGACGCCACCTGGACCACGTTCGGTTCGGGGCCCGGCCCTTCCGCGGCCACGGCGATGATCGCCGCGGTCACCAGGTCGACGGGGATCACGTCCACGATCCCCTCGGGCACGCCGGGGAACTGCTTGAGCAGGCCCCGGGCATAGGAGATGATCACCGGCTCGGCCATCCGGAAGCCGCGGATCCAACCCGGGCGGGGCTCGGCCAGCGCGGACTCGATGATCGACGGCCGCACGATGCTCACCGGCACCGCCCCCCGGGTCTCGACGAGCGCCCGCTCACCGAGGGCCTTGGTGTAGGCGTAGGCGTCAGGCCAGCCGAGGGAGGCGGCCCGGGCCCTTCCCGCTTCGACCATGCGGTCGGACACCCATCGCTGGCGGAGCTGCTCGGTCTTCTCCGCCAGCAGGGGACCTCCGGCCGCACCCAGCTCGGCCCGGGCCCGGGCGCGCAGCTCGGCCAGGCGCTGCGGGGTGCGGCTCTCGGCCTCCGCGTCCTGGCGGGCGCGGCGGGCGCCGTCGACCTCGCGCCGCCAGTCCACGTCGACGAAGAAGGGGCTCTCGTGGACGAGCTGCTCGGGCGCGGCCCCTCGCCGGTTGCCCGCCACGTAGCAGGTCGACACCGCGATCAGGTGGGGGGTGGCGCCGAGCTCGCCGAGTACGGCCGCGAGGCGCGCCGGCCCGAGGAGGTTGACCTCGACCGCGGTGTCGAGCGGCGAGTCGAACGAGACCGTGGCCGCCGAGTGGATGACGGTGTCGCAGCTCGCCAGGATCGCCCGGCCCTCCTCGTCGAGACCCAGACCATCCCGCCCGACGTCGCCGGCCACCGCTCGGACCCGGCGGGCGGTCATCTCGGCGAACCCGTCCCGGCCCAGCTCGGCTCGCAGCCGGTCGAAGGCGTCGTTCTTGAGGATCTCCCGCTGCACCCGCTGGTCGACCGACGAGCGCTTGCCGGGACGCACCAGCAGCACCACCTCGCACTCGGGCACCGAGCGCAGCAGCCGCTCGAGCACGTTGGTGCCGAGGAACCCGGTGGTCCCGGTGAGGAAGAGGCGCCGACCGGCGAGCGCGTCGCGGATCACGGGGCCATTGTCTACCATTTGGTAAGTGACGGCCAAAGCCCCGGTGGTGACACCTCCCGGCACTCGCGGCGAGAGCACCCGTGAACGGGTGCTCGATGCTGCTCTGGCCTCGTTCGGCACCAAGGGCTACGAGGCGACCTCCCTCGATCATCTGGCCGTGGATCTCGGGGTGCGCAAGCAGACCATCCTCTACTACTTCCCCGCCAAGGCCGATCTGCTCGACGCGGTGGTGGACCGCGCGGCTGATGACCTGGCGAGCGCGCTCGAGGCGGCTGTGGCGGACGCGGGTGACGGGTTCGCCCGGGTGGAGGCGATCGTGCGGTCCGTGTTCCGCTTGGCCATGCGCCGGCCCGAGCTGCTGGGCCTGCTTCGGGAGGTCAGCCGCCTCGGCTCACCGGTCGCCACCCGGCTGACGGAGCGCTTCGAGCCCCTCGTCGCCCGGGCCACCGCCTTCCTCGAGGCCGAGATGGCCGCGGGCCGGGTCCGCACCTGCGACGCCCGGTTGCTGCTGCTCTCCGTGTACTCCACCGTGCTCGGGGTGGCGACGGAGGTCGAGGTCCTGCGGGCGGTGGGGATCGAGCCGACGTTGCGGTCGATGGCGGTCCGGCGCCGGGAGCTGCTGCGGTTCCTGCACTCGGCGCTGGCGACCGACGGCTGATCACCGAGAGCAACCGCGCGAGGGGCAGACTGTCGCCCGTATGGCCGAGCAGCCCGCAGCGACCGGACCCGGAGACGGTGCGTCCGGCGTGACGGACCTGGCCAGGTCCCAGGAGCGCTCCCGCCTCGCCCGGGCCCGGGCCGCGGCTCGTGACCGGGCGGCGCTCTACGCGGACATCGCCAACCGCCGGTGGCCGGCCGTGGTCATGCTGGCCGACCTCTGGCGGCGCTACCGGCGGCTGAACGGCACCGCCCTGGCCGGGAACCTGGCTTTCCGGATCTTCGTGTGGTTGCTGCCGGTGACCCTCATGATCGTCGCCCTGCTAGCGGTGGCCAACGACGGTGGTGTCGAGGTCGAGGAGCAGGTCGGCAACCGGCTCGGGGACGCCTTCCGGCAGGCGGTCAGCACCTCGATCGCCGACGGCCGCACCTCGAAGTGGCAGGCGGCTGGCGTGGCCCTGGTCGGCTTGGTGCTCGCGTCGTCGGGTCTGCTCTCGGCGTTCCACTACGCGGCGCTCCAGCTCTGGGAGCTGCCACCGGGCCCGCCTCCTCGCCGAGCGGCTCGGGCCGCGAAGCTGGCGGGTGCGCTCACCTTCACCGTGGTCGTGCTGGCGGTGCTCGGCGCGGTGCGCAGCAGCGGGATCGTCGTCGGGCTGATGGCCGTGGCCGTGAACGCCGTGTTCACGGCGGGCCTGCTCGTGGCGCTGTTCTGGATGATGCCCCGCCGAGCCACCTCCTGGCCGTGGCTGGTGCCAGGGGCGCTGGCAGGCGCGGCGGCGGTGGTCGTGCTGCAGGCGTACACCGCGTTCTGGTTGCCCCGGCACGTGGCGTCGCTGTCGACCACCTACGGGACCTTCGGCATCGCCGCGGCCGCACTCGGCTACCTGTTCCTCAACGGGCTCATCATCGTGGTCGCGATGCTGGTGAACGTCGTGTGGTGGGACTACCACCAAGCCCGTGATCAGCTCTCCAGCCCGTAGAGCAGCCGACGTCGACCCGCCTCCGTGTTCCCGTCCCCCGTGCGTGTGCGAGCCCCTGTTCGCGTTCTGGCATGTCAAACGCGTGCGGTGGCACGCGTTTGACATGCCGGTTGGTGGGGCGGGGAGTTGGAGCGAGCGCGGCGGGTGGTGGTCAGGTCGGGCCGGGCACGTCGACCCGGGTGGCCTCGATGTGGCCGGAGCGCAGCTCGGCGGTGCGGGCGGGGTTCGACGACTCGGCCGTGCACACGTAGAGCGTGCGCCCGTCCGACCCGCCGAGGACGCACGCGTAGGCGCCCCGGTCGCCCGTCGATCGCCAGTCGACCGCGCCGGCACCCTCCACGACCCGCATCACCCCCTTGTTCACCGGGTCCGCCACCCAGATCGCACCTTCGGCGTCGATGCAGATGCCATCCGGCACGTTCGGGCGCAGGTCCGCCCAGATCCGGCTGTTGGCCAGTGAGCCGTCGGGGCAGATGTCGTAGGCCGACAGGCGCTGGCCGAACGACTCCGCCACGATCAGCGTGCGGCCATCGGCGGTGACCACCGAGCCGTTCGGGAACAGCAGCTCCTCGATGACCACCCACGCGTCGCCGTCAGGGGTGACGCAGACCATGTTGGCGCCCGTGAACTCCTCGCCGGCGTCGAGGTCGAAGCCGAAGTTGCCGACGTACGCGTGGCCGGCGGCGTCTACCACCATGTCGTTGCAATGGAAGGTGGCGAACGGGCTGAGATCGGCGACCTCGTGCAAGCCGTCGGCGTCGAGGCGCAGGAGCCGGCGGTCGGTCATCGACACCACGAGCATCGTGCCGTCCGGCCACCACCCCAGGCCGGCGGGTTGGCCGGGCACCTCGCACACCAGCTCGGTCTGGCCTTGTTCCGTCATGGCCCAGACCTTGCGGTCGTGCATGTCGGAGAACCACAGGCGCCCCTCGTGCCATCGGGGGCACTCCGGGAAGACGAGCTGGTCGAGCAAGGTGGTGAACTCGGACAAGGTGGCTCTCAGCTCTCCTCGGGTCGGGCGGCTCGCGGCCGGGATCGTGACGCTCGATCAGGGTTCGATCAGGACGTACGCCGCTTGGCGGCCCTGCGAGCGTACCGTTCGAGCGCGAGCCGGATCAGCTCATCGATGAGCGCTCCGTAGCCCAGCCCCGATGCCTCCCACAGCTTCGGGTACATCGAGATCGGGGTGAATCCCGGGATGGTGTTGACCTCGTTGACCAGCAGGCCGCGGCCCGCCTCTTCGTAGAAGAAGTCGACCCGGGCCATGCCTTCGCAGCGCAGGGCGGTGAACGCTCGCAGGGCCAGCTGCCGCGCCTGCGCGGACACCGGCTCGGGGAGGTCGGCCGGGATGACCGTCCGCGCGGCACCGTCGAGGTACTTGTCCTCGTAGTCGTAGAACTCCGCGCCGGGCACGATCTCCCCGACGACCGATGCGCGGGGGTCGAGGTTGCCGAGCACCGCGCACTCCAGCTCGCGCCCGTCGATGGCCTCCTCGACCACCAGCCACTCGTCGTAGCGCGCCGCGCTCGCCAAGGCCCGACCGAGTGAGAGCGTGTCCTTCGCCTTCGAGACACCAACCGACGAGCCCATGTTCGCTGGCTTCACGAACACCGGCAGGCCGAGCTGGTCGACGAGCTCCTCCACCAGCTCGTCGCCGATGGCCCGCTCGTGGACTGCCCGGAAGCGGGCTTGTGGCAGCCCGTTGGCGGAGAAGAGCTCCTTGGCCTTGGCCTTGTCCATGGCCAGCGCGCTGGCGAGCACGCCACAGCCGGCGTAAGGGACGCCGGCGAGCTCCAGCAGTCCCTGGACCGTGCCGTCCTCACCCAGTGGACCGTGCAAGAGCGGGAGCACCACCAACCGCTCGCCCGCCGCCGGCTCGAGCAACGCGAAGGGGCTCACCTCGGGGCCCGAGGTGGGCAGCTCCTCGGGCAGCGCATCGGGACCGGCGGCCAGCGCGCCGGCCACCTCCTCGGCGAACACCCACCGGCCGGTCGTCGTGATGGCCACCGGTTGGACGTCGTAACGCTCGAGGTCGGTCGCGGCGAGGACGTGGCGAGCGGTGACCAACGAGATCTCGTGCTCGGCGGACTGGCCCCCGAACAGCACGACCAGGCGGATGCGCTCCACAGCCCGGACCGTAGCCTGCGCCGGCCGCTGCGACGGCTGAGGGGCGCGCGGTGCGTGCCCCTCGTGTGGCCGGGTCCCACCAGTATCGTGCGGGCGCGTGAGGTTCCCCGTGTCAGAAGTGGCGGCCGCGGTGTCCGGCACCGTGGTCGGTACCGCCGGTGACGAGGCCACCGTCGACGGTGCGGCGATCGACAGCCGCGAGATGCTGGGCGGGGAACTCTTCGTGCCGATCATGGGCGTGCGCGACGGTCACGACTTCATCACGGCCGCGGTCGAGCGCGGTGCGGCGGCCTACCTGACGAGCCGAGCGGCGGAGGCCATGGCCACGGCCGAGGTGCCGGCCGTGGTGGTGGACGACACCGCCGCCGCGCTCAGCACCCTGGGCGGGCTGGCCCGGTCGCGGCTGGCGGGACCGGTGGTGGGTATCACCGGCTCGGTCGGCAAGACCACCACCAAGGACCTGCTCACCGCGGTGCTCGGGCATCGCTACCGGACCCATGCCAGCCTCCGCAGCTTCAACAACGAGTTGGGCGTGCCGCTCACGCTGGTCAACGCACCCGACGACACGGAGGCCACCGTGGTGGAGATGGGGGCCCGCGGTCACGGGCACATCGCGGAGCTCTGCCAGGTGGCGCGTCCCACCGTCGGGGTGGTCACGACCGTCGAGCTGGTCCACACCGAGATGTTCGGTGACCTCGAGTCGGTGGCCGCGGCGAAGGGTGAGCTGATCGAGTCGCTGCCCGACGAGGGGGTGGCGGTGCTCAACGCCGACAACCCGTTCGTGGCGGAGATGGCGGCGCGCACCAGCGCCCGGGTGGTGACCATCGGCAAGAGGGGAGAGGTGCACGCCGCTGCCGTCGAGGTCGACGGCGATCTGCGTACCCGCTTCGAACTGCGCTCGCCGTGGGGGAGCACCGAGGTGGTGCTCGCGGTGCGCGGCGCGCACAACGTGCACAACGCGCTGGCCGCGGCGGCGGTGGGCCTGGTCTGCGGGGTCGACCTGGCAGCGGTGGCCGAGGGCCTGGGCCAGGCGGAGGGGTCGCCGTGGCGGATGGACCTTCGGCGGGCCCCGAGCGGTCTGCAGGTGCTGAACGACGCCTACAACGCCGGGCCGGCCTCGATGGAGGCCGCGCTGCATGCGCTGGCCCGCCTCGACGCCGACCGCCGCATCGCGGTGCTCGGGCCGATGGCCGAGCTCGGTGACCACCACGAGGCCGCCCACCGGCGGGTGGCCGAGCTGGCGGTCGCGCTGGGCATCGAGGTGCTGGCGGTGGGGACCGACGACTACGGCGTGGCCTCGGTGCCCGACGCCGATGCGGCGCTCGAGTCGCTGGGCCCACTCGGCGAGGGCGACGCCGTGCTGGTCAAAGGCAGCCGGGTGGCGGGGCTGGAACACCTCGCCCATCTGCTCCACGGCGCCTGAACGACTCCCGCGATCGGGACCGGTCGTGGCCGGTGGCGGGGTCATGCCACGCGAGGTCGGCGATCGGTACCATCGTTCGGTTCGCCCCTCGACCCGACCACCGGGATGGTGATGCGTGACCACGGACGAATCCTCCGAGTTCGATGTGCGGCAGGTCGCAGGAGCGCTCCGCCGGCACATGGTGCTCGTGGTCGTCATCACCCTGGTCGCCGTCGTGATCGGGCTCGCCACCTCCTTCCTCTCACCGACCTTGTATGCCTCCACCGCCCAGGTCCGCATCGTCGATCCGGGTGCGGAGGCCGTGTCGTCGGCCGCGGCGAACCGGGTGGACCGCGAGCGTGAGGTGCAGACCCAGGTGTTGATCCTCAAGTCGAGGGAGCTGCAGGACGCGGTCGCTGAGCGGCTCGGCGCCTCGGCGAGCGAGATCGACGGCGTGTCCATCTCCGCGGTGGGCAACAGCGACGTGATCGCCATCAGGGTTGCCAGCCGTTCACCGGAGGTCGCGCAGGAAGCGGCCAATGCCTACGCCGAGCTGTACGTGCAGAAGCGCCGCGACGACGTGGCGGCGGTGTTCTCCGACCGGGCGGAGCGCCTGCGGGCCAGCGCGGATGAGCTGCAGACCCGCATCTCCCAGGTGAACGTCGAGCTCGCGGCCGGGCCCGGCGCGCTCGAGGCCCAGCGCCTGCAGGCCGAGCGCGACTCGTTGATCGTGCAGCAGGCGGAGATCCAGCGGCAGGCCGGCGATCTCGAGGTCCAAGCCGCGACCCGCACGGGCAGCGTCACCATCGTGCAGTCCGCCGAGCTCCCCTCGGCGCCGTTCTCTCCGACCACCGAGCGCAACGTGGTGATCTGGACGGCGCTGGGGCTGCTCGTGGGCTGCGGTGCGGCGCTGCTGCGCGACCGCTTCGACGATCGGGTCTCCGCGAGCACACAACCCGAGATGCTGGGCGTGCCCGTCATCGGCTCCATACCCGAGATCGGTTCCCGCCGGCGGCTCGGTCGACCACGCACGACCCCCCGGACGGTCGTGGACCCGACCTCACCGATCGCGGAGGCGTTCCGCACGCTGGCGACCAGCGTCCGCTTCTCCGCCGTCGGTCAGGATCACCATGTCCTCGCGATCACGAGTGCCGAGCGCGGTGAGGGGAAGTCGACGATCGCGGCGAACCTGGCCGTCGCGCTCGCCGACATGGGCATGAAGGTCGTGCTGGTCTCGGCGGACCTCCGAGCCCCGGTGCTGGGCGAGATCTTCCGGCTCGACGAGAGCGAGCGCGGCCTCACCTCGGTCCTGCTCGGCGATGCACCGCTCGCCGAGTGCTTCCGACCGATCACCTTGCGCACCGGACGATCCTTCTACCTGCTGCCGGCCGGTCCGATGCCGGGCAACCCGCACGAGCTGCTGTCGTCGAGCCGGATGGCTGAACTGATGGCCTCGCTCACGGCCACCGGCGCGGACTTCATCCTCATCGACTGCCCGCCCGTGTTGCCCGTGGGTGACACGCTGGCCCTGGCTCACCTCACCGACGGCATGGCGGTCATCGCGACCGTCGGATCGACTCGTCGCGGGGCCTTCGAACAGACGGTCGATCGCCTGCAGACGGTCAACGGCAAGGTCGTGGGTGCGATCCTCAACCGCACGGAGGGGGCCAGCCGGTACGGCGAGTACGGCTACGGGTACGGCACTCGCACATCCACGGTGCCCCGACACCAGTCCCGACACGTGCATGATGTCAGTGGATCGACCCGGGTGGGCGACGTGCCAGCGCGCGATGGCAGCCCGGTGAGCACCTGACGAAGCGGCCACGATGTCGCCTCGGGGGATCACGCCAGCGCGAAGGGATCGCGGGCGATGACGGTGCTCAGCGCGCTGCTCCTGCTCGGGTTGCTCTGGGTGATCTACCGCCAGTGGTCACGGTGGCCACTCGACATCGTGGCGATCTTCTGCGTCGGCTTCCTGCTGTTCTACGGCTTCCGTGCCGTGGTGGTCGCAGCGGGTGTCGATCCCCTTTACCCCGACTACCTCTTCGGGGCCAACTCCGCGATGCTCGCCGGCCGCACCAACCTGCTGCTCTGCTTGTTCCTCGGCGGGGTGATCGGTGGCCTCACCCTGTCGAGCAGGATCGGGCTGCGACTGCCTCGATGGATGTTCCCGGACATCGTGAGCCACCCGAAAGGGTCGCGGTACTTCTCGGTGGTGGTCGTGCTGACCGCGGTCTCGACGGTCATCACGCTCGTGCTCCTGGCCCGCTACGACGGCTTCAGCGGCGTGGTCCAGGCCTCCAAGTACGACCGGGACCTGACCGGCACGAACATCCTGCGGGTGTTCCCGAGCATCGGGTCGCTCGTGGCGGTGGCCTCCGCGCTCGACGTCGCCAGGCGCTACCGGGGTCGGTTCACCGCCGGCCAGCGCCAGCGCCTGGTCGTCAGCGTGGCCTGCGCGGTGCTCGACGGCTACTTCGTGTTCGTGTGGGGGCAGCGGTCGATCCTGGCCATCGTCGTGTTCGGCCTGATCGCCGGGCTCGTGGCCTTCCGGCCATCGCCTCGTGGGTCCAGGGCCTCTTCGTTGCGCATCTGGGGCGGCATCGCGGTCGCGGTCATCGTCTGCGTCGTCACCGTCGTGGGGCTGCGGTTCCTCCGGGACACGGCCGCGACCGGCGACTTGAGCCCGAACCTCAAGAACGAGACCCTCATCCGGCAGTTCTCGGTGGCCTCGAACTCCACGTCGTACGACGCGCTGGTGCTGGCTCGCCGCGACTGGCCGTCCACCTTCGAGTTCCGTGGGGGGCAGGACTTCGCGGCCGGGGTGGGAGCCGCGGTCCCGCGGTTCCTGCTCCCGGACAAGCCCACCTCGATCTCCACCGGCGCCTGGTTCCGGCGGGTGTACGAGCCGGACACGGTCAACGGCTGGCCTCCGGGGGCGGTGGGCGAGTGGTACCTCAACTTCGGCGTCCTCGGCGTGGGGTTCGGAGGCGTGCTCTCCGGTGTGGTCTTGGGGATGCTCAGGTTCGCGCTGCGCTCTTCCCGTGAGCATCCCCTCGCGTTCGTCACCTCGGCCGTGGTCGCGTTGCAGGTGATCCAGCTCGGCGTGGGCATCGAGACCCCCCTCGAGTGGGTGCGCTGGTGCATCCCCCTGGTGATCGTGTCGGCCGTGCTGGGGGCGACCAGGAGGGGCCGCGAGGGGCTCGACGGCGACGTCGTGGCGCCAGCAGGTGTCACCCCGGTGGCGCCGGCATGACGGCGACGGTTCGCAGCCGGTTCGCCCGTGGGGTTCGGCGCAGCGCGCCGGCCACCTGGGCGCTGGGGTCGCGGGTGGCGGGACTCGTCGCCTCCACAGCGATCGCCGTGGTGTTGGCCCGCTCGCTGGGCACCGACGACTTCGGTCGCTTCTCGGTCGCGTCGAGCATCGCGGTGGGTGGCAGCATCGCGGTGGCGGGTGGCTTGAACCGGGCGGCGCTGCGGGACGTGGCCTCGCTGCTGGCGCACGGGGACCGGGGGGCGGCGCGCTCGGTGATCGTCTCCGCGTTCGGGGCGTTCGGGCTCGTCGCCCCGCTCGGGGTCCTCGGCACGGTGCTCACCGGATCGGTGGTGATCGGTTGGAGCCGCACGGTGGTGCTGACGGCGGCCCTGGCGCTGCTGTTGGGCCTGCTGCTCGTGCTGGCCGATGTCATCCGGGCGCTGGGCGAGTACCGGGTCGCCAACGTGGCGTCGGGGCCGAGCGGCGGCGCAGCGGTGGCTCTCGGGTTCCTGGTGTTGAGCGCGTGGTCGTTGTTCCGGCCTCGAACGGCCGATGCCGCGCTGGTGTTGAACCTCGTCGCCGCCGCCCTGGCGTGCGTGCTGGCCGTGACGGTGTTCATGGCCCGGGCCCGGGAGGTGACCCCGAGGGCGACCACCACGTCTCCTTCGGCCAACCCGAAGCACTTGGTCGTAGCCGGCTTCCCGTTCATGGTGACCCAGGTGGCGCTCTTCCTGAGCCTCCAGGTCGACCTGTGGATCGCGGGGGCGACGCTGTCCGAAGGCGACACCGGGCTCTACGCCGGCGCGCTGCGACTGATGAACGTGGTCCGGGTGCCACTCACCGCCGCGCAGTTCACGCTGCTCGCGGCCATCCCGGCACTGCACGCGCTGGGTCGGATGGAGGAGCTGGAGCGGCGAGTGCGGCGAGCGGGCACGATCGTGACGATCCCCTCGGTGGGTGCCCTGTTGGTCTGTGTCTTCTTCGCCGGCCCGATGCTGGCGCTGGTGCTGGGTGAGAGCTATCGGGCTGCGGCGCCGCTACTCGTGACCCTGGCGCTGGGGCAGCTGGTGATCGTGGCCCTCGGGCTGAGCGGCAACGTGTTGAACTTGTGTGGCTTCGAGCGCCTGATGTTGGTGTTCAGCGTCGGCTCATTGGCATCGTCGGTGGTCGCGGATCTCGTGGCAGCCCGGCTCTGGGGGGTGGAGGCGCTGGCCATCGCTTCCGCCTCGACCACCGCCGGCAGCTTCGTGGTGCTGTGGTGGCTCGCCCACCGTCAGTTGGGCATCTGGACCCATCCGTTCCTGCCCTCGAGACGGAACCTGCTGCCGTCGGCCGCCATCTCGGTCCCGGCCGACGCGCCCGGCTGAGGTGCCGGGCCGACCCGCTCGGCACTCATCGCAGCGTCGCGGTCACCAGCTCGGCGAAGCGGTCGCCGAGCGCGTCGACCCCGAAGTGGGTGAAGGCCAGGCGTCGCGCGCTCGCCCCCATCTGCGCCCGCTGCTCGGCTCCGAGCGAGAGCATCCGCCGCAGCCCTGCTCGCAGCGCACCGGGGTCGCCGGTGCGAACCATCACCCCGTCGATGCCGTCGCGGTAGTGGGGTGGTTCGCCGCTGCAGTCGGTGAACACCACTGGGCAGCCCGCGGCCATGGCCTCCATCACCGCCAGCGAGGAGCCCTCCCAGCGGGCGGCGTGCACGTAGCCGTCCGAGGCCCGCAGCAAGTCGGGCACGTCGTCGCGCCAGCCGGCGAAGCGCACCGTGCGCTCGAGGCCGGCCCGCCGGATGCGGTCGTGCAGCGAGCGGACGAACTCCTGGTTGCGCCGGGGTGTGCCGGGTCCTCCACCGTCGCCGACGATCACCAACTGCAGGTGCTCGACGAGATCGGGCGCCTCGGTGAGAGCCTCCACGAGGATGTCGTGGCCCTTCTGCGGGTCGAGACGGCCCACGCTGAGCACCAGCAGCCGATCGGGGTCCGCCCCGAGCTCGTGGCGCAGACGTTCCCGTTCCCTGTCGGCCACCGCCGGACGGAAGGGCTCCAGGTCGATGCCGTTGGGGAGCACGACCGTGCGATCGACCGGCACCCCCTGCGCGAGTACCTCCCGGCGGACCACCTCGGAGGTGCACACGGCCAGCGTCGTGAGCCGGGCGACCGAGCGCCCGTAGACCGCCTGCTTCAGTGCTGCCACGGGCGTCGGGCCGTGGAACCGGTGCTGGTTCTGGACCATCAGGATGCCCGGTACCCCCAGGCACCGGGCCGCGAGCAGCGCCGGCACCCGGTCCCGCTGGTTCACGCCGATGATGCAGGATGCCCCGGCGGCCTGCGCGTGGCGAGCGAGGTCGCGAGCCTGCAGCGGGTTCCACGGTTGCTCCATGCGGCGGCACGGCACGGTGCTCACGCCCACCTCCGCGAAGTCGCCGATGATCGAGGGCGCGCCTGCGGGCATCGCCCCGTGCAGCACGGTCACCCGGTGGCCGGCTCGGCACAGCGCCCGGGCGTAGCCGAGAGCCATGCGGGCGGCGCCGGTGCGGTCCGGGCGGCGCAGCGTCATCACGATGCGATGGCTCCGCTCATCTCCGGCCACGCGCCGCTGTTCGGGGTCGGTTCGCGCTGCGCTCATGACCAGGTCCCGACCACCAGCTCCACGAAGCGGTCCGCGATGTCGTCGATCGCGTAGTGCTCGCCGATCAGCGTCGAGCCCCTCGCACCCATGGCCCGCCGATCGTCCTCGCTCATGGCGGCGACGCGAGCGAGTGCTTCCGCCAGCGCGCCAGAGTCGCCAGCGCGGACCATGAGACCGTCCAGGCCCTCCTCGAACCATGGGGGTGGACCGGAGCAGTCGGTGAAGATCGTGGGGAGCCCGGCAGCCATGGCCTCCATCACCGCCAGCGGCAGGGCCGGGCCCTCCCAGCGGGCGGCGTGCACGTACCCGTCGGCGGCGGCCAGGACGTCGGCGACGTCGCTGCGCCACCCGGTGAAGCGGATCGTGGTGTCCAGCCCCGTGTTGCGGACTCGATCCCGCAGCTCGTCCGGCCAGCGGGCCCGGAGCTGATCGCCGGTGCCGCCGGCGCCGACGATCGCCAGCTGCGCCCGCTCGGCCAGCGCGGGGGTGCGTGCGAAGGCGTCGATGAGCAGGTCGTGGCCCTTCTGCGGGTCGAGGCGACCGACCGACACGAACACGAATCGGCGGTCGTCGAGGCCGAGGTCGTCGAGCAGCTGGCGACGGCGCCGGGGGTCGAGGGGTGGGCGCGCCGGCGCGGGCTCGATGCCGTTGGGCAAGACCACGGTCCTCGCGTCCGGGACCCCGAAGCGCACGATCTGGGACCTCACCACCTCTGAGGTGCACACGGCCAGCGTGGTGTAGCGCCCGACCGTCTGCCGGTAGGCGACCCGCTTGGCTCGGGACACCAACCCGCTGCCCCAGAAGTGGTGCTGGTTCTGCACCATCACGACGGCGGGGATGCGGGCCCGCGCCGCGGCCAGCACCGCGGGGAGCCGGTCGCGCTGGTTCACGCCGACGATCGCGCGCGCCCCGGCGCGCCTGGCCCGACCCGCGAGGTCGGACACGAGCAGCGGGCTCCAGGGTCGGTCGAGGCGCTTCTCCGCGACGGTGGTGGCGCCGATCTCGTAGAAGTCGGGGACGATCGACGGCTCGCCCGGGGGGAGCGGCCCGTGGACCAGCGTGACCCCGTGACCACGCCGGCGGAAGGCGCGGGCCACCTGGAGGGCCATCTGCGCCGCGCCGGTGCGATCGGGCAGCCGGAGCGTGAACAGGACGTTCGCCGGCTCCGAGGTCACGGCGTGCCGTCCCTCCGGACCGTTCGCCACGACGACAGGTCCACTGCCAGGAGCGTCTCCAGCCGGGCGATGTCGTCGGCGAAGCCGGCGACGAGACGTTCTCTCGTCTCGGGACGGTAGGAACCCCGCACCACGTTGTGGCGCCCCACCAGGGAGCGGAGCTTGGCCCGGGCGCCCGATGGCACGATGCGACCGAGTACCCGCTTGGCCGGGTGCGGGGTGTTCACCATCCGGCTCAGGGTTTTGAACCGCGGCTCTCCTGAACGGTGCGGCTCAGGGGTGACGGTGGGGGCGATCGGCTCGACCCCGAGGAATCGGTAGGTCCGCTCGAGCACCACCTCCGGCTGGCGCGCGAACTCGTCGTAGAGGAGCACCAACACCTGATCGCGGGGGAACATCTCGAACAGCCGTGCGAGCTGCTCGGCGTAGCGACCCATGGCCTGGTAGTGCCAGATGTGGTGCCAGCCGGCTGCGATGCGGCGTGGCTCGTCGTCGAGAGCCCGCTCGAACTGCTCACAGGGCTCGAAGGTCCGGGTGCGCATGAAGCTGTAGGCGGAGAAGGCTCGGTCGGAGGGATCCCGCAGGATGCAGATGACGCGGGCTGCGGGGTTGTGCTCGTGCAGGCGCCGGGGCGCGTCCTGGGCGTAGAGCGTGGACACCGACGCCTCCCCCCGCAGCGAGCCGGGAGCAGCTCGCTCGTACAGGGCGAGGTATCGCTCACGGTCGGTGACCGATAGCCGGTTGATGGTCCGGTCGTCGCCCGGGCCGGTGAACGCTGGGCGAGAACCCGCCAGCGCGAAGTAGTGCGGCTCCTTGGGATCGGTGAGGAACAGCCGAGGGTGCTCTGAGAGGTACTGGTAGAGCGCGGTGGTCCCCGATTTGGCCGCGCCGGCGATGACGAAATCGGGTGGCGGCGCGGTGCTCACGGCCGATGCACCCACGACGGGGCATCCTCACCGAGGAGCTCGGCCAGCTCGCGGCGCTCGGGCGCGTAGAGCGCGTCGAGCATCGGGCGGGTCTCGCCGGGCAGGTCCATCCGCTCGAGGTTCGTGCGGCGGACCCACTCGCGCAACCTGAACGGCACGACCGTGCGCACCAGCGCCCGGGGGCCTTCGTGGCGGCGCAGCCAGTTCATGGCCCCGGTGAGGGCCCGGCTCTGCGGCCGACCGCTGACGTTGACCTCCGCACCGAGATCCTCGATGCCGTGCTGGTCCAGCCCCAGGAACGCGAAGACCTCGCTGAGTCCGGAGGCGGGCTGCGCCACCAGGTCCTCGTAGCCGATGACGAGCACCCGATCCCGACCGAACGCGTCGATGAATGGCGCGAGCTGGCGTGTGTAGAAGCCCATCCGGGTGTAGTGCCACAGGTGATGCCAGCCGCTCGCCCGGCGTTGCTCCTCGAGCTCCAGCGCCCGCTCGAAGCTCTCCGTCTCCCACCCCCTACCGACCAGGTAGCTGTAGGCGGAGAAGGCCCGCTCCACCGGGTCGCGGAGCAGCGCGATCAGCTTCACCTCGGGGCAGCAGCGCCGGATGTTCTCGATCGCGGCCTCGGGGTGGTAGAGCGTCGACACCGACCCCTCCCCGCGCTGGCGGTGGCCTGCTCCCGGCTCGAAGAGCGCCCGCCACCTCGCCTCGTCGGTGACGGCGAAGCGGTTGATCGAATCGGCGTCGCCCGGCCCCTGGAAGTCGAGGCGCTGGCCGGCGAAGGCCAGGAAGTGGGGTTCCTTCGGGTCGGTTAGGAAGACGTCGGGGTGACGGTTCAGCACGTGGCAGAGCAGCGTCGTGCCGCTCCTGGCCGCCCCGATGACGAGGAACGTGGGCCCGGCGTCGCTCGACGGGTCGTTCACCTCGCCTCACTCCGTCGAGCCTCCAGGAGGCGCAGCGCGGCAGCGGTCACCGCCTCCACGGAGCGCTGCTCGGACAGCTCGCGCTCCACTCGCCGGCGTCCGGCGAGCCCTTCCCGCTCACAGCGAGCGGGATCGTCGAGGCGCGCGGCCAGCTCCTCGGCGAAGCGGGTGGTGTCACCCAGCGGCACCGCGGCCCCGCAGTCGCGGATCTGGGTGCCCATGCCCGACATGTCGAAGGTGACCACGGGGCGGCCGGTGGACCACGCTTCGATGGTGGCGAAGCTGATGCCCGCCTCCCACCGCGACGACACTGCGGCGACGTCGGCGGCGGTGAGCCAACGGTGCACGTCGGAGCGATCACCGGCGAAGACCACCTGTGGCGGCGCGGTCGCCCGCAGCGCCGGGCCGTCGGGTCCGTCTCCGACCAGCACCAGGTGCGCATCGGGCACCCGATCGAGCACCCGGGGCCAGGCGTCGAACAGCAGGTCCTGCCCCTTCTGCTCGCACAGCCGGCCGACGCACACCGCGATCGGGGTGTCCGCCAGCCCCAGGTCTCGGCGGGCCTGGGTGCGTGCCGTGGCGTTGCTGAACGGGAACGCCTCGGGATCGACCCCGTGGGGGATGGTCACGTAGTGGCCGCGCACGCCGACCTCCCGGCCCTGGGCGGCCTCGGTCTCGCTCACCATGACGAACAGGTCCACCCATCGCGACGCCACCCGTTCCCAGATCCTGGCCAGCGGCTGGAAGGGCCCGGAGGGGTGGAACGACCAGGCGTTGGGTTCGAACAAGGTGGGGATCCGCCGGCGCACGGCGAGTCGTCCGGCCAGGCCGGCCTTGGCCGAGTGCAGGTAGACGAGGTCGGGCGCCACCTCGCGGATGATGGGCGTGAGGTGCCGCACCTCGGCGAGCAGGCTCGGGCCGGGGTTGCGGGTAGCTGCCCAGGTGACGACCTCGACGCCCACGGCCCGCAGCTCCGAGGCGAGCCAGCCGTCGGCCGGGCAGGCGACGGTGACGTCCCAGCCGATGCGGTGCTGGTAGCGGGCCACGTTGCGCACGAACACCGCCACACCGGCGATGGTGGGCTGGGCGACGTGCAGGATGCGCGGCGGGCGCGGATGGTCGTTCATGAGGGAGCGGTGTGCTCAGTAGGCGCCGCGAGCGGCGAGCACTGCAGGCACCGTACGGGCCAGCAGCACTAGGTCGAGCGCCGGCGTCCAGCAGCGTACATACTGCCGGTCGAGCTCCGCGCGTTCCTTGTGGGTGAGCGAGCTTCGCCCGCTCACCTGCCACAGTCCGGTCATGCCCGGTTTCACCGCGAAGTACAGGTCGATGTCGTCGCCGTAGAGGGCTTCGGCCTGGTCGAGCAGGACCGGACGAGGGCCTACCAGGCTCATGGTCCCGAGCACGACGTTGATGAGCTGTGGCAGCTCGTCGAGGCTGGTGCGGCGCAGGAACCGACCGACGGGCGTGACCCGGGGGTCGCGGTCGAGTGGCAACTTGTAGCCGTTGGCCACGAACTCCTCGTAGAGGGCCGGATCGGCGAACAGGACGTCTTCCGCGTCGACCCGCATGGTGCGGAGCTTGTAGATCGTGAAGGTCTCACCGCCTCGTCCCGGGCGCCGCTGGCGGAACAGCGCCGGCCCCGGTGTGCTCAGCCGCACCGCCACGACGAGCAGGGCCAGCAGGGGCAGCGAGAGTACGAGCAGCGGGATGCCGATGAGCAGGTCGAAGCATCGCTTGGCCGCCCGACCGCCGCGGGACTCGACCCGGAGTGGGGTGGTGGCGCGCTCGAGGTCTCGGGTCGGACCTGCCGGTAGCGAGGGGCCCGCCCGGCGGACAGGGTCCGGAGCGAGCCCACTGTGCACCGCCGCAGTGGCCTCAGCGGTCGTCATCTCGCGCGCAACCCTCCCTCCAACAACGTGTCCGCCCGTTGCCCCGGACCCGGCACGCTAGCGAACCGTGGCCGCTTCCTCGCGGACCGTGGTGTCCGGGTCCGGATCCACCGCCGCAGCCGGCCGCTTCCTCCATCGGTCCCCGCACTCCCGCCGTTGAGGTGGCGGGCCCTCGTCGGGCAGAAATGAGCCGGACGGCTCACGCAGCCGTTTCAGGAGTCTCAGGTCGAACGATGGAGGGAGTTCGTGATTGACGCGGGGTCACGTAGGTTGGCGAAGGGCACCAGCAGCGCGGCCGTCGCCACGCCCACCAGCACCACCACCGTGACCGAGGTGGCGTCGATGATCGGGCCCGCGATCAGCCCTCCGATGGGCACTGTGCCACCGAAGGCCATGATCCACAGCGCCATCACCCGGCCCCGGACCCGGTCGTCGAGGCGGTTCTGGAGCACGGTCGACAGCGACGTCACGGTGGCGAAGTAGCAGAAGCCCACGATGAGCGCGACCGGGTACGCGGGGGCGGGGTCGCGCAGCAGCCCGAACGCGCACAACGAGACCGCGAACCCGCCGAGCCCGATGCGCACGATGACCTCCAGCGACCGGCCGGCGAGGAAGGTGCCGATGGACAGCGCGCCCATCACCGCTCCGAGCCCGAAGCAGGCATAGAGCACCCCGAACGCTCCGCTGCGGGGGGCGATGCCGAAGCTGTCGGCTGCCAGCCGTTGGATGTGCACCACGAAGGGCAGGCAGAAGAACGAGAACAGCGCCATGGTCGCGAGGCACCGCCCCACCACCCGGTCCCGGCGGGCCACCTGGATCCCTTCACCGATCCGTCGCAGGCCGGTGGGCTCGCCAGCTGCCCGGGGGGTGGCCGGTGGCAGCTTGACCAGTTGCAGGGCACCGATGATGAACAGGTACGTGACGGCGTTGCCGACGAACACCCACGACGCGCCCACCCGGGCGTACACGAGTGCCCCGATCGCCGGCCCCACCACCCGCGACAGGTTCATGCTGGCGGAGTTGAGCGACACCGCACCGGGGAGGTCCCGCCGGCGCACGAGCAACGGCAGCAGCGCCGAGTAGGTGGGTGCGTAGATCGCCTGGCCGACCCCGATCACGAAGGTGACCAGCACCAGTCCGCTCAGCGAGGGCTCGTTGCCTCGCGCGAGCCATGCGAGCACGAGCGAGAAGAGCAGTTGCTGCCAGGAGACCATCACGAGCAGCCGCTTGCGGTCGATGATGTCGGCCAGGGCTCCGCCGGCGAGGGAGAAGAGCAGCAGTGGTCCGAGCTGCGCGAACGCGATCCAGCTCACGTAGGTGGACGAACCGGTGAGGTCGAGCGCGAAGGCGCCGAGTACCACGTTCTGCATCCACGAGCCGATGTTCGACAGCAGCGAGCCGATGTAGACGGTGCGGAAGGTGGGATAGGCGAGCGCGGCGCGGGCGGTGCCGGGCGCGAAGGTGCGGTCGCCTTCGAGGAGCGCGTCTTCGGCATCCTCGACGCTCAGCTCGGCGGCCTCTTCGGGGCGCGGTCGATCGGGTGCAGCGCGCTCGGTCACCGGGGGGAGGCTACGGCGGGCCTCGCGCCGGGGACGAACCGGTTGCGTACCGCGCCGGTATCGGTGTGCCTACCATCCCAGTGGTGCACGGCGGGAAGCGGGAGGCGGCGCCCCGCAGGGTGGTGTGGTGGCTCGCGGTCGCCCTGCTCGCGCTCGAAGGGTTGCCGGTGGGGGTCGACCCCGCGAGCGGTGCGAGCCTCGGGGTCGAGGCCGCACCCGAGCGGCCCAACGTCGTGGTCATCATGACCGACGATCAGACCCCCGAGATGCTCGATGCCATGCCCAAGACCAAGGAGCTGCTCGTCGAACGGGGCACGACGTTCCGCGACTCGGTGGTGGTCAACCCGCTGTGCTGCCCCTCGCACGCAGCCTTCCTGACCGGCCGCTCCTCACGGTCCACTCGCGTCTACAACAACACCCCGCCGCTCGGCGGCATGTTCGCCCTCGACCAAGGCAACACGCTGCCCGTGTGGCTCCAGGCCGCGGGCTACAGCACGGGCAAGATCGGCAAGGCCATGTTGGGCTACGCCCCGGCGATGGGAACACCACCGGGATGGGACAGCTGGGAAGCGAACGGGGGTGGGTACTACGACTACACGTTGATCGACGGGAGGCAGCTCGTCAGCTACGGCTCCGCGCCCGAGGACTACTCCACCGACGTGCTCGCCACCCGGTCCGCGAGCACCATCGAGCGCTTCGCCGGCGACCAGCGACCGTTCTTCTTGATGATCAACCCCTTCGCCCCCCATTACGCCACCGGCTCTCCGACCGCCACCCCCGCACCCAGACACATCGGAGCGTTCGCCGGCGCCCCGCTCCCTGCCGACCCCGCCATCAACGAAGCGGACGTGTCGGACAAGTCCCCGCAGGTGGCCGCGACCTCCCGGCTCTCCGCCACGGCTCTCGAGACCACCCGGGCCGGCTACCAGTCCCAGCTCGAGTCGCTGCTGGCGGTCGACGACCTGGTCGAGCGGGTGGTGTCGGCGCTGGATGCGACGGGCGAGCTGGACCACACGGTGATCGTGTTCACCTCGGACAACGGTCTGCTCCACGGCCAGCATCGGCTGCGGGGCAAGAACGTCCCCTACGAGCCGGCGATCCGGGTCCCGTTGGTGGTGCGCGGGCCGGGCTTCCCCGCGGGCGCGGTGGTGGACACCCCGGTCGCCAACATCGATCTGGCGCCGACCATCGTGGCGCTGACGGGAGCGACCGCGGGGCTGCCCGCCGAGGGCATCGACCTGCGTACGACGCTTCTCAGCGGCGGTCAGGGTGACCGGGCACTGCTGATCGAGGGGGCGATGAGCGGGACCGCCGGGTGCTTCGATGCCATCCGGACCTCCACCCGCAAGTACATTCGCTTCGCCGACGGCAGCGAGGAGCTCTACGACCTGCGGGCCGACCCTACGAGCTCGCCAGCGTGGTGAACGATCCCGTGTACGCGGCGACGCTGACCGCACTGCGGAACCAACTCGACGCCATGCGCTGGCACGGCAAGCCGTGCCTGCCGGCCGCCGAGCTGAGCGTCGGGGACATCGGCGTCCACGAACCCCCGGCCGGTTCACGAACGGCCGAGGTCCCGATCGTTCTCTCGACCCCCCTCTCGGTCGATGTCACGGTGTCCTACGAGATTCGCGGCGGCAGCCCCCCGGCGGCCACGCCGGGTCTCGATTTCACGGGACCGCTCACGGGCACCGTGACGATCCCCAAGAACGGGACCAGCGCCGCGGTGAACGTACCGATCCTCGCCGACACGATCACCGAAGGAGCCGGGGAGACCTTCGAGGTAATCGTGACCGGGGTCGCGGCCGGCTCGACGAGCGTGACCGTGACCCGAGCAGTGGGGCAGGTCACGATCCTCGATGCGCCCTGCTGCGGGCCGAGGATCGAGGTGGGTGGGGTCCGGATGGTGGAGGGGCACATCACCTCGAACGGCGCCCGTATCCCGATCACCGCCAGCCAGGTGCTGAGCGCGCCGGCGACGGTGAGCTACCAGGTGATCCGCGAGACCACCAGCCCGGGAGACGTGCCGGCGGTCGGGGGAACGGTGGTGATGCCACAGGGCGAGTCGAGCGCGGTCATCGTGGTGCCGACGAGGGGCGATCAGTGGCCCGAGCCCACCGAGACGTTCGGTGTCCGGTTGGTCTCGGTCGCCGGTGCGGGCCTGCCGGCCTTTGAGCTCGGTGCCGGGACGGGTGCTCTGATCGACGACGACCCCGACGTCGCTCAGAGCATCCCGTTCCACTGTCTGGTCGAGACGAGCGCGCTGTGCGCGACCGCTCCAGCCGCCGCGACGAACGTGGTCGGCACGGCCGGCGACGGCGGCGTGACCGTCTCGTGGGTCGCGCCGGCCCAGGACGGAGGGCGCCCGATCACCGGGTACCGGGTCACGGCGTCTCCGGGGGGTCAGAGCTGCTGGTGGAGCGCCGGCCCCCTGTCGTGCACGGTGTTGGGCTTGTCGAACGGCACCCCCTACACGTTCACGGTGCAGGCATCCAACGTGGTCGGCTCCGGTCCTCCGTCGGCACCCTCGGCGGCGGTCGTGCCCCGAGCCCCCGCATCGCGGTTCGTGCCGGTGGATCCCATCCGGATCCTCGACTCGCGCCCGGCATCGAACGTGGGGCCCTACACGACCCCCTGGTCGGCCGGGAGCACCCGGCGGGTGAGGGTGGGGGGGGTGAGAGGCGTGCCAGCTGACGCTCAGGCCGTCACCCTCAACGTAACCGCGACCGCGACCACCAGCTCGTCCTTCCTGTCGATTTGGCCGAGCGGTCAAGGTCGCCCCACGGTGTCGAGCTTGAACTGGCAGCCCGGCTGGACGATCGCCAACTCGGTGACGGTCAAGCTCGGGGCCGACGGCCAGATCGACCTGTTCAACCAGGCCGGGTCCGTCCACGTCGTCATCGACGTGGTCGGCTACTACGCGCTCGGGCCCCACGCAGGTCTGGTGCCGGTGAGCCCGGCCCGCATCCTCGACTCCCGTGTCGGCTCCCAGGTGGGCCCGTACGCCACGCCGTGGGCGGCCGGCACCACCCGTGACCTGCTCCGTGGCGGGCATCGAAGGGGTGCCGGCGGGGGTGCGGGCGGTGGTGTTGAACGTCACGGTGACCAGCACCACGGATTCCTCGTACTTGTCGGTGTGGCCGACGGGCCAGGCGCGCCCGATCGTGTCGAGCCTCAACTGGCAGCCCGGCTGGACGATCGCGAACTCGGTGACGGTCAAGGTGGGCACGGGCGGCATGGTGCGGATGTTCAATCGCGCCGGGTCGGCGCAGGTGGTCGTCGACGTCGTCGGCTACTTCGAGCAGGGCGCCGGGTATCCGTTCCACCCCATCGACCCGGTGCGGGTCCAGGACTCCCGGCCCGGCTCACAGGTGGGCCCGTACTCGACGCCGTGGGGCGCGGGTGCCACCCGCGACGTCGACGTGTCCGGGGTGGGGGTGCCGAAGGACGCGGCGGCGGTGGTGTTGAACGTCACGGCCACCGGGACCACCGGGTCGTCGTTCTTGACGCTGTGGCAGCCGGGATGGTCCCGCCCGTTCACGTCCAGCCTGAACTGGCAGCCGGGATGGACCATCCCGAACGCGGCGACTGTGGCGATCGGTGCGAGCCGGAGGGTGAACGTCTACAACGCCCGGGGCTCGGTCGACGTCGTGGCCGACGTGTCGGGTTGGTACGGCGAGTAGCCCGCCTCTGGCACGGGTCACCCCGAACGGCTGGGAGCGAGAGGGTCAGCGCGGTCGGGCGGTGGCGGTGGCTCGGGCGTCGACCATCGCCGAGCGGGCACCGGGCAGCGCCCGGGCGAACACGTAGTCGACCCGCATGCGCAGCTCGACCCGAACCTCGTCGGTGGCGGTGAACGAGACCCGTGGAGGCTCGGCCAGCCGGTCGAGCAACCCCCGCGCTTCGAGGGAGCTGACCACGGCGTTGCGAGCCCGGTCGATGTCCAGCAGGTAGCCCTCCCCACGACGGAAGCGATCTTCGTCGAGCCCGTAGGTGACCGCGTCGTTGGCGGCGGCGTCGGCGGCGTGCACCAGCTCGCGCCGGCCCAGGTGCACGACCGCGGTGTCGACCGTGATGGCCGCGAGGACGAGCACGATGAGCACCGCGGCTGGCATCAGCATGAGCGCGCTCCCACACTCGCTGCCGAGCCGGCCGGTGGTTCGCCTGGTGCTCAGCATCGGCCTCCTGCCGGCAGGCCTGCCCGGTAGGGGTCGATGCGCTCGCTGTGGGACGAGGCGACCTCGAACCCCGAGCCGTAGCCCCCGATCCACGGCAGCGGCAGCGCCGGCACCCGGTATCGGGCGGTGACGATCACCTGCGCGCACCGCCGCCACGGCTCACCGTCGCGGTGGCGGATCGAGAGCGCCAGGCGCTCGGGTCGGCGCCCCTGCCCGGTGATGATCCCCCGGGCCGCCCCGTCGGCCGCCGCTGCCGCTTGACTTGGGCCAGGAGCCTCGACGTACGCCCGGACCGCCTCGCGGGACGCGGCGCCCACCGCGAGCTTGGCGTCGACCACCGCCCAGGCATTGGCCACCAGCAGACCGCCGATCACGAAGACCAGCAGCCCGAACGGCAGCACCTCCACGCCACCGAGACCTGCGTCGCCCCGGCACCGCATGACACGGGGCCGCGTGGGCTCGCTCACCGCAGGTCCTCGATTCGGACCCGAACGGTGCGGTCGATCTCGTCGAAGCCCACCCGGGCGGGAAGGCCGGGAAGGGTGAACCTCGGCGACGGCGCCCGGACGCGCAGCACCACCTCCTCACCGGTGCTGGCCGACCAGTCGAAGCGCACCTGCTCGCCGTAGCGGCCCAGCAGGGCGCGAGCTCGTTGCTCGCCCCGCTGCCGAGTGGCGGCCACGGATGCCGCGTCGTGGCCCGAGCCCGACCCGCCTGCTGCCACCCGGGCCGCCTCGTACGCAGCGCTCGTGACCATCGAGGTGGTGTGCAGGTTCATCAGCAGCTGCACCGCGAACAACAGGAAGGCGAGGAACACCGTCATCCCGGCCATGGCGCCGATGAGCCCGGCACCCGTCTCGTGAGCCATGTCCTCGCCCCGGGCGGGCCGAGCGCGCCTGCCGTGGCTGCCCGTCACTCCTGGCCGATCTGTTGCACCTTGGTCTGCGTCGTGGACTCGGTGTCCTTCCACATCCGGTTGAACCCGATCCACATCGCCGCGCCGAGGAAGGCCATGATCAGCACGGCGATCGCCGCGCTGATCACCCCTTCGCCGCGGTCGCCGCCGCGACCGTGGGCCCGCAGCTCGTCGAGTACCCATCGGATGGTGGCCATGAGGGTTGGTCCTTTCCTGTCTGGTGGTCGGTTTCTGCGGTCGATTGCGGTCTCGTCAGCTCAGCCGGTGGTGAACAGCCGCATGGCTTCGACGAACGGGACCGTCAGGAACAGCACGCCGGGAACGAGGGTGGCCACGGTGACCGGGATCCACACCTGCTGCGCACGCCGCTCGACGGCCTCGATCAGCTCCCGGTGCGCATCACGGCGGATGGCGCGGGCCTCCTCGGTGATGAGCCGGCCGAGGTCGCCGCCGTCGCGGTTGAGTGACAGCACGCCGACGAGCCGGGTCACGGCGTCGACACCGGCCAGCTCCGCCCATTCGTCGAGCGCCTCGATCTCGCCGAGGCCCTGGCGGATCCGACCGCACACCCGGGCCAGGTCGCGCGCGCAGCAGCCCTGGCCCCGCTCGGCCAGCCGGTTGAGCGCCGCGCCGAGCGAGTAGCCGGCCGAGAGGAGCATGCCGAGCTGCTCGCTCACCACCGGCAGCTCGTGAAAGAGCCGCCGTTGCCATCGCTGCGAGGCGGTGATCGCCTGCTGCTCGAGGATCAGGAAGGTGAGCAGCGGCGCCCCCAGGATGAACAGCACGGCCGGAGCGGGGGGCATGCTCGTGGCCAGCGCCAGCGCGCTGCCGGCGGTGAACGCGGCGAGCGACCAGCCGAGTTGGCGGGCCCGGAAGGCAGCGACGTCGAAGGGTGAGTGAGTCCGTTCGAGGCGCACCGCGAGCTCCTCGCTCACCCCGAACAGCCGCGAAAGCTGCCCGGCGACGTCGTGCAGGAGCGGCTCGAGGACCTCTCGGAGGTTGCGGAGCGACGAGACCCCAGTTCCCGGCGCGATCGTGGTCGCCCCCTGCCCGGGCGCATAGGTGCGGAGCCGCTCCGCCAGCGCCACCCGGCGGAACCAGCGGAGCTGGGAGAGGAGCAGCGTCGCGCCGGTCCAGCCCACCAGCCCGCACAGCAGCACCGCCCGGCTCATCGGTCGAAGACCCGTTCGCTCTCCGGGAGCCGCATGATCTGGCCCGCCCACAGCCAACAGGCGATCACCATGGCGAGCGCGACCACCACCAGGAACTGGCCGGTCGACGTCGCGTAGGCATCGCGCCCGTTGCCCACCGACAGGCCGGCGAAGGCCATACCGAGCGGGACGATCAGCACGAACCGGCGGGCGAAGCGAACTCCGGCTTGCCGGGCTCGGGCGTCCTTGCGGTACTGCAGCTCCGCCCGGCGGTCCGCGGCGAGGTCGTCGAGGCGCTGGTCGAGATCAGCACCCCCGATCTCGTGCGCGGTCAGCAACGTCTCGCAGACCACGTCGGCGGTCGGGTCGTCGAGTCGGTGCTTGAGCACGCCGAGGGTGCGCTCGAAGTCGGTCGAGATGCGCCACTCCCGATGGGCTGCCTCGAATGCGTCGCGCATCCCCGGCGGGGCGTTGCGGCCGGCTTCGAAGAGCGCTTGGGGGACGGAGCGGCCGACCGAGCCGGTGAGGATGCGGATCTCGTCGATGAGCCGGGGCCAGGCGTCCTGGGCCGCGGCCCGACGGTTCCGGTTGCGCTGGCGGTGCGCGGCGAAGGGGAAGCTCGCCGCGAATGAACCGGTGACGAATGCCGGCGCCGCGCCTGCGAACACCACGAACGCGAGCGCGGCACCGATCGCGAACAACAGCGTGGCCACGGCGACCACGTCGCCGCCGGAGAGCCCCGCGAGGCCGGCGCGGTCGAGGCCGCGACGAACACGCAGGCGAAGTCCTTCCCGGTCGTCTCGGAGGGCGTGGTCCGTGAGCCGCAATCCACGCCGACCGAAGGCGGCGCGGGTGAAGAGGAGGTACACGCCGAACGCGGCGGACATGGCGAGGAGCAGACCGGTCAGAACTGCCTCCATTCACTCGGCGACTGATCGTTCAACGAGGCGACCACGTCGGCGCCGATCGCGTCGAAGAGCCGACCGACCCGGACCGGCACGTTGCCGGTCCACACCAGCGGGTGGTCGTAGCCCCGGCGGGAGAAGAGCTCGGTCACGGTGAACTGGGTGGCATCCGCGGCCGTCGCCGGGTCCTCGACAGCCACGACCTCCATCACCCGTGGTCCGTCGGGGCCCCGGACGGAATGGACGACGAGATCCACCGCTTCGCTCACCAGTGCGTTGAGGGCACTCATCGGTAGCTCGGATGCCGCGTCGCTGAGCTGGGCGATGAACCGGAGGCGGCTGAGGGCCTGGCGGGCGGAGCCGGCGTGGATGGTGGTGAAGCCCTTGACCCCGGAGGAGAGGGTCAGCAACAACGGCAGGGCCTCCCGATCGCGGACCTCACCCACGATGGCCACGTCCGGGGCCATGCGGAGGAACCCGGCCACCAGCCGGCGGAGGTCCACCGCCGGCCGGTCGGAGCGCGCCGCACGGGTCTGCATGCTGGCCACGTTCGGCAATGGCACGTCGGCTTCGAAGACCTCCTCCGCGATGACCACCCGCAGGGAGGGGTCGAGTTCTGCCGCGCAGCACGACAGCAGCGTGGTCTTGCCCGAGCCGGGCGCGCCGGCGAACACGGTCGAGCAGCCGGCGCGCACCGCGGCGGCGAGGAAGTGGGCGACGTGCGCGCCGAGGGTGTCGCGCTCGACCAGCTCCTGGAGGCTGCGGAACGGCACGCCGGTGAACTTGCGGATGTTCACCATGGTGTGGCCACCGCGGCTCAGGTCGCCGTGGACGATGTGCAAGCGGGCACCGTCATCGAGCTGCGCGTCCTGCAGGCCCTCGCTCGGGTCGAGCTTGCGGTGGCTGGAGGAGGCGTCGTCGAGGATCTTGGTGAGGATGCGGGTGACGTGCTCGTCGTCGTGGAAGACCTCGTGGTGGTACCCGCTCGGGCCCCGGTGGCGCTTCACGAAGATCTGGTCGGGGGCGTTGATCATGATCTCCCACACGTCGTCGTCCGCCAGCAACGGGGTGAGCGGGCCGTAGCGGGCCAGGTTTCGGAACGCTCGCTCGGCGATCAGCTCCGGGGAGGCGAGCGGGTGCGGGCGCAGCCCCCTCCTGTGGTCGAGCTCCCAGCGCTGCACCTCGTCGTCGATGAGCGCCCGCAGTGCGGCGTCATCGTCGGGCCCGGACATGTCCAGCGCCATGTCCTTGGCTCGCGCCTGTACGGCGCGTTCGATCTCGATGAGTGGCGTGGGCTCGTCGACCGCCGTCATTGTCGCTCCGCCGAGTTGAGGGGCGCAGCGAACCTACGACGGCGGTCGGGTGGTGGTCTGCATGACATCGGCCACAAGCAGCACAGAACGTGGTCACGCGCGCGCGGGAATGGCCTCACAGGCCGCCCTTGCGGCCAGCCACGGCGGATCTGACTACCTTTCAGGCTCGCTCGACCCGCCTCGAACGCACCGGAAAGGACCGACGTGAGCGAACCAGCAGTGCTCGTGGACCGTGACGGCCACGTCGTCACGGTCACCCTCAACCGCCCCGACAAGCGAAACGCGTTCAATGCCGAAGTGCTGTGCCGGCTCTGCGACGCCTGGGACCTGATCGACGGCGACGCCGACGTCCGTGTCGCCATCCTCACCGGCGCCGGGGGGAACTTCTCGGCGGGAGCCGATCTCGACCGCCTCGTTGGAGCGCTGCTGTCGGGCAAGCCCACCGAGAACGAGTTCGAGGAGCGCATCAAGGCCGACTTCAACCTGATCTTCAAGGGCTTCCTGAAGGACTACGTGCTCACCAAGCCGATCATCGGGGCGGTCGAGGGGTACTGCTACGCGGGAGGCACCGAGATCCTGCAGGCCCTCGACATCCGGGTGGTGGCCGAGAGCGCTCAGATCGCCATCACCGAGGTCCAGCGGGGGCTGTTCCCCATGTCGGGCTCCACCGTGCGCCTGCCCCGGCAGATCCCCTACACCCTGGCGATGGAGATGTTGCTGGTGGGCGAGCCGATCACTGCTCGGCGGGCCTACGAGATCGGTCTGGTGGGCCACGTGGTGCCCGACGGGCAGGCACTCACCCGGGCCAGGGAGCTCGCGGACCGCATCGCCGCCAACGGGCCGCTCGCGGTCAAGGGGATCAAGCAGTCGGTGATCGCCAGCCAGTGCCTCCCGGAGAAGGAGGCGTTCGTGAAGGAGATGGAGATCGGCATGGCGGTCATGTCGAGCGAGGACGCCCGCGAGGGCCCCAAGGCGTTCCTCGAGAAGCGCACGCCCGACTTCAAGGGTCGCTGACCGCTCGTTGCTCCCATCGCACCCTCCCTCACTCCTCCCTCCTTAGGAACTGTTCATGGATCCGCGGCGCGCGGCCGCGCATCCATGAACAGTTCGTGAGGAGACCGGCCGGGAGTGCTCAGGTGGAGGACCAGGCGCCGAGCGAGCCGGGGACCACGCGCTCGGGGTCCGCGGCGGCGGGCGGCTCGACCCGGTCCAGCATGGCTCGCAACGCGTCGCCGATCGGCCCGGTGAACGAGGCGGGTAGCGGGTCGGCGGCCCGCATGAGGTCGTCGAGCCCTCGGCGGTCCGGGACGAACAGCGGAGAGGACAGCTGGGCGGCGTCGGGGCCGAGCGCGGCGGCCAGCTCCGCCACCGCCCGTGTGAGCTCTGCCCGGAGCCTCCCCTGGCGGGGAGCGCGGTTGACCACGGGCAGGATGCGCTCCGCCGCGACCCCGTGCCGGAGGAGCGCGTCGAGATGGCGCACCAGCCGGTGGACGCCCACCAGCGTCGGCTGGCAGGCCACGGCGACCACGTCCGCGTTCGCGGTGGCGGTGCGCGCCAGCCGGTTGCGGTCCTCGATGTCGAGCGAGCCGCAGTCGTCCTGACCCTCGAGGTCGGCCTCGACGTCCGCGACCACCACCTGGTAGGTGCGCAGGAGGCTGTCGAGCGCGGCGGCGGTCGCCCGTGGGCGGAGGGCCGACCAGTCCCGGTGCCGCCGCAGGCCGAGCAGGAGGTCGTAGCCCCGGTCAGGCAGGGCGAAGGTCAGCGCCTGCACGTCGTCAGCCGCCGGTCGACCGCTGCGATGGGCTTCGACCAGCTCCTGGAGGCCGGGCACGACGTCACCCACGTCGTGCAGCATCGCCAGGTCCGCGTCGAGTGCCAGGTCCGCGAGCAGCACCCGGCCCCCATAGCGGGCATCGACGGCGAACGCCTGGGCTGCGGCCATGGCCAGCGTCGACGTGCCGGCCCCGCCTGCGCCGAGCAGGACGACGAGATGTCCCCTCCAGCTCCCGGTCGCCTCGGGGTGGCCGGCCAGGTCGATGGTCTCGGCCAGGCGCTGCACCGGTTGCGCGTGATCCCGGAGGGCTGCCATGAGCAGCCTGCGGTCGAGCGGTTCGGGCAGGACCGCCGACACCCCGATGGCGGCCAGATCCCGGCGGGGCATGCCGTCGTCGACGGCGACCACGGCGCACCCCTGGGCCCGGGCGGACTCGACCAGGTCACGGTCGAGCGCCGGCAGCGCGCCGTCGACCAGCAGGGCCGAGAAGGCTCGACCGGAGGCGAGCCGGGCTCGCACCTCCTCGGGCGAGACGCACTTCACGAACTCCACCGGGACCGCGCCGGCGGTCGCCCACCGGCTGACCTCGGTGAACCAGGTGGAGCGGACCCGGGCCAAGCCGAGCACGACGAACTGGTCAGCGTCCACGGCTGCCTCGCCCGCTCACCGGGCGGTGTCGGGGGGGCCGATGGAACCCGGACCGGGAGCGCGGTACTGGCTGGGCAGCGGCCCTCCGGCGCGGGTGGTCCGGACCAGCGTGATCGAGCCCACCTCGGCTGCGTGCGCCACCCGGAGCACCTCGTCCGGATCGCGCAGGGCCAGGGTGACCACCACCGTCCCGGCGGAGCCGATCGTGCCCCTCGAGCCATCGTCGAGGGCGGTCACCCCTGCGCCGCGGGCCACGACCAGGGTGTAGGCGGCATCGCCCGTGCCGTAGGTGGCCAGCACATCGACCGTCTCGCCCCGCCGGAGCCCGCCGTTGAGGGCCCGGTCCCGATCGATCGGCAGCGAGAACTCGTGCCCTCCGTCGAACCCCGCGGCGCGGTCGGCGGGAAGCACCGCCGAGCGCAGCACCAGGTCCCCGGGTGCCAGGGGGGCGAGGGCCACCGCACCATCGAGCTCGGAGGGGGATTCGTACACTCGCGCCGCCTGTTGTGCAGGCAGCTCCATGGTCTCGAGCCCGAGGGCGTCCGCGGTGATCGGCCCACCGGGATCGACGCTTCTCGTTGCCACCACGTATCGGGTGGTCGGGCGACCGCCTGCCTGCCGGTAGGCGGCGAAGACCCCGACCGCCGCGACCGTCACCAGCAGCCCGCCCACCACCGCTCGGCTGTTCGGCAGGCTCGCTCGCCGGACGATCCGCGGCCGGGCCGTGCGCTCGGCGTCTCCAGTCGCCCGCCCTCGGGACATCTCCACCTCCGCCGCGTCGGGAAACCGGCAGAACGTACGACGGCTCCCTTTCGTGGGCTACATGACCTCCGCCACATTGATGACGTCCCGTGGCCTCATGAACACATGCAGCGACGATCTCTCATCGCTGCCGCCCACTCGGCCGACTGGCAGGCCGGCGCGGTGGGAAAGCCATGAAAGGGTCACAAAGGACTCGAGAGTGCTAGCGTGACCGGCGATGGCTGAGCAGGACGACCTACGCGGGGGCACCGAGCGCGGAGCAGGCGAGATCCGCTGGCTGAGCACGGCCGAGGCCGCGACACGCCTCGGCATCACCTCACGTACGCTCTACCGGTTCATCGACGAGGGCCAGCTCCCGGCCTATCGCTTCGGTCGCGTCATCCGGCTCAAGGCCAACGAGGTCGACGACTTCATCGAGTCCTGCCGCATCGAGCCCGGGACGCTCGAGCACCTCTACCCCGAATCGACCAGCGAGACCTCCGCCACCGACGCCAGAGCGAGATAGGCCCACCCCCGCTCACCGGCCACGGCGAGCGTCACCAGGTCCCGGCCCACCGCAGCGATCTCGCCCACCACGGCAACGCTGGCACCCGCCGTCCACACCGCCACCTCCTGCCCACCGGCCGCGAGCCCGGCCAGGGCCTCGCCGATGGTGGTCAGCGAGGGCGGCTCACGATCGCCGGTGACCGGCCCGTCGCCCGGCGAAGGCCAAAGCACGGCGATGGCGTCGAGCGCGACCAGCACGTCGGACCCGTCCGCGGGGCGGAGCACGAGGAAATCGTGCCCTATCACCGCCACGGTTCCCCGGTGCCGGCGACCTGACCGCAGCTCGACGAGCACCGGGCGACCCCGCTCGGCGAGGTCCGCCAGCGCGCCGCGCCAGGTGGCGTCCTCCGCGGCCTGGCGGGCCAGCCACCCGGTGCGTGCCCGCTCCCCGATCACCCGGTCGGCGCTGACCTCGGCCAGCCACCGGTCGAACGGATCGGGGGGTCCCGGTCGGAGGGGATCGGGCTCCGCTGGTCTCACGGGTGCGGCAGGCTAGCGAAGCTGTCCGGCGGGGCTCGGCCCGGGCAGGCACCCCGACGGGGTAGGGGTGCGGCAGCGGGGGCCGGCTGGCCGTACGCTGGATGGCGCACATGGCAGACACGCAGGTCAAGATCAACGTCCCCGGCAACCACCTCATGGTCGGCCTGCTGGGCACCCGGGACGAGCTGCTGCGACTCGTCGAGACCGCCTTCCCCGGTGCCACCGTGCACGTGCGGGGCAACGAGATCACCGTCGACGGCGAGCACGCCGAGCAGGTGGGCCGGCTCTTCGAGGAGCTCGTGGTGCTGCTCCAGCAGGGCCACGTGCTCGAGCCCGCAGGGGTGCTGCGCAGCATCGACATGGTGAAGGCCGACGAGCGCCCCTCGGAGGTGCTGGCAGCGGAAGTCCTCCGCTCGGCCCGGGGGCGCAGCGTGCGACCCAAGACCAGCGGTCAGCGCCGCTACATCGACGCCATCCGCGCCAACATCGTGACCTTCGCCATCGGCCCCGCGGGCACCGGCAAGAGCTGGCTGGCGGTGGCCATGGCCGTCCAGGCCCTCCAGACCAAGCAGGTCGACCGCATCATCCTCACCCGCCCTGCCGTCGAGGCCGGTGAGCGCCTGGGTTTCCTCCCCGGCGATCTCATGGCGAAGGTCGACCCGTACCTCCGCCCGCTCTACGACGCGCTCTACGACATGGTCGAGCCGGAAGGAGCCCAACGGCTGCTCGAGCGGGGAACGGTCGAGGTGGCTCCACTCGCCTTCATGCGGGGCCGCACCCTCAACGACAGCTTCATCATCCTCGACGAGGCCCAGAACACCACGCCCGAGCAGATGAAGATGTTCCTGACCCGCATCGGCTTCGGCTCGAAGGCGGTCATCACCGGTGATGTGACCCAAGTCGACGTGCAGGGCGGTCGCAGCGGCCTTGCGGGGTTGGAGGAGGTGCTGGGCGACATCGAGGGTCTGGCGTTCGTGCACCTGTCGAGCCGTGACGTGGTCCGTCACCGGATCGTCCAGGACATCGTCAACGCCTACGCCGCGGCCCGGCCCCGGGGCGATGGCTGAGGGGCCTCCGAGTCGCCAGGCCCCTCGCCGGGTGGGCCCCGGCGAGGGGTCGGTCACGGTGTTCCTCGCCGACGAGCGCGGGGAGCAGGGAGGCGGGCCGCCGATCGACGCCGCCCGCTGGATCACCCTCGCCGAGCGGGTCCTGGCGGAGGAGGGCGTGCGGGGCGAGGCCGCGCTGTGGGTGCTGGTCGTCGACGAGACCACCATGGCGCAGCTCAACCAGCAGTTCATGGGGGCCTCCGGTCCGACCGACGTGCTGGCGTTCCCCATCGACTTCGCCGACGCGGCGCGGCTCGAGCCGGGTCGGGCGCCCGACGGGGGCGGCGAAGGCCCCTCCCGGCCGGAGCGGAGCCCTGATGACGTGCCGCTCATGCTCGGCGACGTGGTCATCTGCCCCTCGGTCGCCGCTCGCAACGCGCCCGAGCACGCCGGCAGCGTGGGCGACGAGCTCGCGCTCCTGCTGGTCCACGGCATCCTGCATCTGCTGGGGTACGACCACGCCGCCGAGGAGGAACGCGAGACCATGCAGGCTCGCGAGCGCGAGCTGCTGGAGCGGTTCCACGGCCCGTTGGGCCGCGATCCATGGGGCTCATGACGCTGGCCGTCGAGCTGACCGGAGCCGACACGGCGATGATCGCCGCGATCGTGGTCCTGCTGCTGACCTCGATGTTGCTGGCCGTGGCCGAGACCGGGCTCACCCGGATGTCGCGATCCAAGGCCCAGGCCCTCGCCGAGGAGGGTCGCCCGGGTGCCGACCGCCTGCTCGCCCTGGTGCGCCACCCCGAGCGGTTCCTCAACCCGGTGTTGCTCGCGGTGCTGGTTTGCCAGCTCCTCCAGGCCACCCTGACCGGTATCGTCGCCAACCACCTGTTCGGGCCCCTCGGCGTGGCCGTCGCGGTCTTCTTCAACGTCGTGGTGGTGTTCGTCCTCGCCGAAGCCGCTCCCAAGACGTGGGCCATCCAGCATCCGGAGCGGGCCGCGCTGCTCTCGGCCCGGCCGATCTCGGCGCTGGTCGCGTTCTGGCCGCTCCGGCTCCTGTCGCGGGCGCTGATCGGGCTGACCAACGTGATCCTCCCCGGCAAAGGGCTCAAGGAGGGCCCGTTCGTGTCCACCGAGGAGCTGCTGGCGATGGCCGACGCGGCCGTCGAGGGGGAGGTGATCGAGGCTGAGGAGCGCCGGCTCATCGAGCAGATCATCGAGTTCGGGGACACCATCGTGCGGGAGGTGATGGTGCCCCGGCCCGACATGGTGGCCGTGCCGGCGGAGCTGCGGGTCCCCGACGTGATGGAGGTGGTGCTGCTCAACGGCTACAGCCGCCTGCCGGTGTTCGAGGAATCCATCGACGACATCGTGGGCATCGTCTACGCCAAGGACCTCATGCGTGCCGATCGCGACGGGCAGGCCGACCGCGAGGTCGGCTCGCTGGTGAGGCCCGCACACTTCGTGCCCGAGACCAAGCGCATCTCCGAGCTGCTCGCGGAGATGCAGGCCGAGCAGTACCACATGGCGATCGTGGTGGATGAGTACGGCGGCACCGCGGGGCTGGTGACCTTGGAAGACCTCATCGAGGAGCTCGTGGGCGAGATCGTCGACGAGTTCGACCGGGAGGAGCCCATGATCGAGCCTCTTGCGTCCGGCGGGGTCCGGGTGAACGCCCGCATGGCGGTCGACGAGGTCAACGACCTCCTGCATGCCGACCTGCCGGAGGGCGACTGGGACTCCATCGGTGGGCTGCTGCTGCACCTGCTGGGTCACATCCCGGTGAACGGCGAGTGCGCGCAGGCCGACGGGTTCACGTTGCGGGCCGAGCGGGTGCAGGGACGGCGCATCGGGCGAGTACGCATCGAGCCCATCCCGGCCGCCACCGAGCCGACCGGGCGGGCCGAGACGTGAGATCAGGGTTCGTGACCCTGGTGGGCCGGCCGAACGTCGGCAAGTCCACGCTGCTCAACCGGATGCTCGGGACCAAGGTGTCGATCGTGTCCGACAAGCCGCAGACCACTCGCACCCAGGTCCGGGGGGTCCTCAACCGGCCCGGCGCGCAGATCGTGTTCGTCGACACTCCCGGCATCCACAAGCCGCGCACGCCGCTCGGGGAGCGGCTCAACGTCACGGCCACCTCCGCGATCGGCGACGTTGACGTGGTGTGCCTGGTGGTCGACGCCACGGCGACGATCGGACCGGGCGACCGGTTCATCGCCTCCCGCGCTCCCGCGGACGCGGTCGTGGTAGTGAACAAGATCGACGTCGCCAGCCCCGATCAGGTGATCGCGCAGCTGGCCCGGGCCGCGGAGCAGCTCGACCTGTCGGAGTACTTCCCGGTCTCGGCCCACACGGGTGAAGGGGTCGACGCGCTCGTCGATCACCTGGTGGAGCGCCTGCCGGAGGGGCCGCAGTACTACCCCGACGACATGGTCACCGACGTACCGGAGGCGTTCTGGGTGGCCGAGCTGGTCCGCGAGCAGCTGCTGGCGGTCACCCACGACGAGCTCCCGCACTCGATCGCCACCCGGGTGGTCGAGTGGGAGTGGCCGCGGATCCGAGTGGAGATCCTGGTCGAGCGGGACTCCCAGAAGGGCATCGTGATCGGCCGGGGCGGGTCGGTGCTCAAGAAGGTGGGCACCGCGGTGCGCGAGCAGCTCCCCCCGGGGGCCTACCTGGAGCTGTTCGTGAAGGTCGAGAAGGACTGGCAGCGCCGTGATCGGGCCCTCGACCGGCTGGGATTCTGACCGGGGACCGGCGCCGATTCGACACTGGGTAGCAGGATCGGGCTAGTTTGACGCGAGATCGCAAGACTTCCTGCAGTCATCTGCAGTGACGAACCTCTAGCTTCGGACTCATGCCTGACGAACGCCGCGCCATCCACGCATACCTGACTGCAGAGAGCCACGACACCTGGCACCGGGTCGCCGAGGAGTCCGGGGTTAGCCTCTCGGGGCTGCTCGAGGCCCTCGCCGCCGACATGTCCTCGAACCCCCCTGACGGGGGTGGTCACCCCCGGTGGAACGAGGTGGTGAAGGACGCGCGGCGCATCGACGCTCAACGTCGCCGCCGCAGCCGCACCTGAACCACCTGAACGATCTGAACCCCTGGTGGCAGACGGCAGGTTCGATCACCGCCGGTCGGCGGGCGTATCGAGCGCTCGGAGGAAGCGCTCCGCCTCCGCTCGGTCGCGGGTTCGCCGCATCGGGGGCAGGGCGCGGATGATGTCCCACCGGTAGCGCTGATTGGTGGCCAGGCGCGGGTCGAGCACCGCCACCACCCCCCGATCGCGGCGCGACCGGATCAGCCTCCCCGCCCCTTGGGCGAGCAGCGTGGTCGCCCGCGGCAGGTCGACGATCCGGAAGGCGTCCGCCCGTGCCTGTTCCCGTCGCGCCTGCAGGAGCGGCTCGTCGGGCCGCGGGAACGGGATGCGGTCGATGGTGACCAGATTGAGCGACGGTCCGGGCACGTCGATGCCCTGCCAGAACCCCATGGTGGCGAACAGGCAGGTGGCCGGATCGGTGGCGAACCGCTCGATCAGCAGGGGCTTGGGTAGGTCGTCCTGCACGAGCAGCGGATGGGCGATGCGCGGCCGCAGAGCGTCCAGCGCGGCGTGCATGGCCCGGTAGCTGGTGAACAGCGCGAGCGTGCGTCCCCCCGCGGCCTCGATGAGCGCCGCCAGCTCCTCGTGGGTCGCGGCGTCGAACGCCTCCGAGCGGGGGTCGGGGAGCCCCGCGGCGCAGTACAGCAGCGCCTGCTCCTCGTAGTCGAAGGGGCTGCCCACGTCGAGCTCGTCGTAGGTGCCGGGGTCGAGCCCGATCCGTGCCGGCAGACCGATAGGGATGGTGGCGCTGGTGAGCACCGCGGTGGTGCGAGCCCACAGGCTCGCCCGCAGCACCTGACCCACGTCGATGGGTGCGACCTTGAGTGTCACGGCGCGCTCGTCGCCCTCGACCCAGGCGACGTCGCTCGATGGGACCACGAGCGCGCCGGCCAGGTCGTCTGCCAGCGATCCGGCGGCCTTGAGGGCCCGCTGCTTGCGAGCCGCCACGTCGGTGGACCGGTCGTCGTCGATCGCTCGGAGGGCCTCGATCACCCGCTCCACCCGGGTGCGGGCCAGGGTAAGCGCGCCGGACAACTCTGGGTCGAGCGGCCCTCGCAGGCGCCGTCCGGTGTGCTCGGCGAGCGCGGTGCGGAGCCGGTCGCCGGACCCGTCGAGGTCCGCGACGAGCTGCTCGTCATCGACGATGGCCCGGACCGCCCGAGCCAGGGCGGTGAACCGCCCTGCGGTCAACTCCAGCCCGGAGGTGGCGGAGATGGTGTCCTCAAGCTGGTGTGCCTCGTCGATCACCACGATCTCGTGGTCGGGCAGCACCCCACCACCGCTGGCCAGGTGCAGCCCGTAGAGGTGGGTGTTGACCACCACCACGTCGGCCGCGGCCGCCGCGGCTCGGGCCCGCTCGGCGAAGCAGTGCTCGCCCTGCGGGCAGCGGCGGGCACCGGGGCACTCGCGGGGACCGACGCTCAGCGCTGCCCACACCCTCGGCGAGGGCTCCCACGCCAGATCGGCCCGATCGCCCGTGGCCGTCTCCTCCGCCCAGGCCGCTAGGCGGGCCACGTCGCCGTGCGGGAGCGCCTGGTCGGCATCGAAGCCGTCGAGCGCCTGCTGCCGTTCACGGGACTTGAGCTCGCAAGTCACCTCGGTCAGGCGCTGTCGGCACAGGTAGTTGGCCCGCCCCTTCAGGACCGCTTACGAGAAGGGACGCTCGAGGTGCTCGGCCAGGAACGGTAAGTCCTTGCCGGCGAGCTGCTCCTGCAGCGCCTTGGTGGCGGTGGCGATCACCACCCGCCGACCGCTCTCGAGGGCCGGGACCAGGTAGGCGAGCGACTTACAGGTGCCGGTGCCGGCTTGCACGATCAGGTGCCGCCCGGTGTCGAGGGCGCCCGCCACCGCCCGAGCCATCTCCAGCTGGCCCGGGTGGTGCTCGCTACCGGGCAGCGCAGCGGTGACGTGGCGCAGGACGTCGTCGATGGTCCGCGGCACCTCCTGATCCTCGCGCGGCGATCCGGCGGGGCATGCCGGGAGCGGCGGAGGCCGGGGGGTATCGTGCCCGCGTGGACGTTCCCGGCATCGACGCACGCGCCGTTCCAGCGCACGTCGCCATCGTGATGGACGGGAACGGCCGGTGGGCGCAGCGTCGTGGCCTCAAGCGCACCGAGGGGCACGCCGCCGGCGAGGAGGCCCTGTTCGACACGGTCGAGGGCGCGCTTGAGCTGGGCATCGGCTGGCTCACCGTCTATGCCTTTTCCACCGAGAACTGGAAGCGCCCCGCCGACGAGGTGCGCTACCTCATGAAGTTCAACGAGTCGCTCCTCGTGCGCCGCCGGGACGAGATGCACGAGCGTGGCGTGCGCATGCGCTTCGTGGGCCGGCGTGACTGGCGGGTGCCCCGCCGGCTGATCCGGCGCATGGACGAGGCCATCGAGCTCACGCGGCACAACCGCACCATGACCTTCACCATCGCGTTCAACTACGGCGGTCGGGCGGAGATCGTCGACGCGGTGCGGGCGATCGTCGCCGAGGGGGTGGCGCCCGAGAAGATCGACGAGCGCACGATCCGCCGCCACCTCTACGACCCGGAGATGCCCGATCCCGACCTCATGATCCGCACCTCCGGGGAGTACCGCATCTCCAACTACCTGCTGTGGGAGATCGCCTACAGCGAGCTGGTGTTCACCGACGTGCTGTGGCCGGACTTCCGCCGCAAGCACCTCTTCGACGCGGTGCGCGAGTACCAGCGGCGGGAGCGCCGCTTCGGGGGCATCGAGGCCGGCACGTGAACCTCTACCGCGACACCGCGGTGGTGCTGCGCACCTACAAGCTGGGCGAGGCCGACCGCATCGTCGTGCTCATGACCCAGGGCCGGGGCAAGGTGCGCGCGGTGGCCAAGGGGGTGCGCAAGACCAGGAGCAAGTTCGGGGCCAGGCTGGAGCCCACCAGCCACGTGGCGATGCAGCTCTACCAGGGGCGGGAGCTCGACATCGTCACCCAGGCGGAGTCCATCGACCACTTCCGGTCGATCCGTGACGACCTGGACCGCATCGCCAAGGCTTCGGCGATGCTGGAGGCGGTCGACCAGCTCTCTCAGGAGGGAGAGCCGAACCCGCAGCTGTACCAGATGTTGCTGGGCGCGCTGCGGTCGCTGGCCGCGCAGGACTCGCCGCTGGTGGTGCCGGCGTTCTTCCTGAAGGCGCTGGCGCTCGAGGGGTACCGGCCGGTGGTGGAGCACTGCGCGAGCTGCGGTTCCGAGGGCCCGCTGGTGGCGTTCGACCTGGGCGAGGGCGGGCTGCTCTGCCAAGGGTGCCGGCGGGGCCAAGCGGTGTCAGCGGAGGCGGTGGCGCTGCTGGAGCAGGTGCTCGGCGGGCAGCTCGGCGCGGCGCTCGCTACCGCACCGTCGGCGGCCACGCACGAGATCCACCACCTCGCCACCCGGGCCCTCGAGCACCATCTCGAACGCCGTCTGCGATCGATCACGCTGCTCGACCGGGCCTGACCGCCCGGGTGGGACCCGATCAGGACAGCGGCTTCCACTCCCCGGCGGCATCGTCGTAGGTCAGCCAGCGTTGCCCGTCGGGATCCCACTGCACGTAGGCGTTGCGCTGGGTGTCCCACTGTGGCCCCGAGACGCCGGGCTGCGGGCTCTCGCCGACTGACGTCGGCGCCTCGGGCGTCTCGGATGGCTCGGATGCCTCGGGCGCCGGCCCACCCGGGGCGGCCCAGCCGGACGGCTCCGCGGGAGGCGGAGCGGCGGGCGGGGTGGGGCCGGCCGGCTCCGATGGTGGGGTCGCGGGTGGGGCCCAGCCGGCAGGCGGAGGCGGGGTGGAGGCCGCGCCCGGCGGTGGCGGGGCCGCGAACCCGCTCGGGGGTGGCGGGGTGGGGGCGCCGGCGGGCGCCGGGGGCGCGTACCCGGGAGCGGGGGGAACGTACCCGGGAGCGGGGCTCCCGGCTCCGGGGATCACGATGGGTGCGCCCTTCGCCGAGGCCTTGACCACGTAGGTCTTGGCGGCCATGTCGCCCACTCGCCGGTGGCCCTTCGTGACAAAGATGGTGATCAGGCCGACCACCGGCACGAGGGGCATGAGGCAGAAGGGCACCGCGTCGACGATGCCGGCGATGCCCCGGAGGAGCTGCTTGCCGAGGCCTGGGGATCGACCCTGTTCGTTCACGGTGCGGATCCCCACCACGAGCTTGCCGATCGTGGCGCCGGTGAGTCCTTGCAGCAGCCACATGACCACGATCAGGTAGCCCGCGGCGGCGGCGTTGGCGATCACGAACGCGTTCTTCTTCATCACGAACGTGTCGTAGCTGACCTGGCCGTCGGCGTCGGTGCTCTCCGCCCGGGTGCAGAAGTAGCTGTCGTCGATCTCGCCGCTGCGCTTCAGGTTCGTGCAGGTCGGCCCGTCCGTGTAGGTGGTGAAGTCCGCAGTGGCGAAGAAGAGGATGCCGGGGATGATCGAGAAGAACAGGACCCAGTCGACCAGGTAGCCGACGATGCGCCGGCCGCCCACGGCGGTCGGGTCCCCTGCGGGTAGGTGGGTGGTCACGGCGGCATCCTCCTCGCTCCAGGTGGGCTCCCAGCCCTGGGCTCGCGACATTGTTGCCCAACCCGCGGGCACCGTGTCGGGATACCGGGTCGAGCCGGTGGAGGCCGCCACTAGGCTCGTCTGCCATGCCCGATGCTGCCGATGTCCCGGTTCCGGTCGAGGTCCCCAACGACGCCACCCTGATGGACAAGATCGTGAACCTCTGCAAGCGCAGGGGCTTCGTCTTCCCGTCCGCCGAGATCTACGGGGGGTTCCGGTCGACCTACGACTACGGGCCGGTCGGGGTGCTGATCCTGCGCAACGTGAAGGACGCCTGGTGGAGGTCGATGGTGCAGCTGCGCGACGACATCGTCGGCATCGACGCTGCCATCCTGTCACCCCCGGCCGTGTGGGAAGCCTCGGGGCACCTGGCCAACTTCACCGACCCGCTGGTCGACTGCAAGAACTGCAACGAACGGTTCCGCCTCGACAAACTCGACGACCCCGAGACCTGCCCGAACTGCGGGGCGAAGCACTCCTTCACCGAAGCTCGCCAGTTCAACCTCATGTTCAAGACCTATGCGGGGCCGGTCGAGGACTCTGCGGCCGAGGTGTACCTGCGCCCCGAGACGGCACAGGGCATGTTCGTCGACTTCGCCCAGGTGTTGCAGACCAGTCGCAAGCGACCGCCGTTCGGCATCGCGCAGGTCGGCAAGTCCTTTCGCAACGAGATCACGCCGGGCAACTTCGTGTTCCGGACCCGCGAGTTCGAGCAGATGGAGATGGAGTACTTCGTCCCGCCCGAGGAGGCCTCGCAGTGGTACGAGTACTGGTGCCGCGAGCGGCTCCGGTGGTACCTGGAGCTGGGGATCCCCGAGGAGAAGCTGCGCCTGCGGGCCCACGACCCCGACGAGCTCAGCCACTACTCGAGCGGTACCTCCGATGTGGAGTTCCTGTTCCCGTGGGGCTGGGACGAGCTCGAGGGCATCGCCAACCGGGGGGACTACGACCTCACCCAGCACTCGAAGCACTCCGGCGAGCGGCTCGACTACTTCGACCCGGCGACCAACACCCGCTACGTCCCGCACGTGATCGAGCCCGCAGCCGGCGCGACCCGCACCATGATGGCGTTCCTGCTGGCGGCCTACGACGAGGAGCTGGTGCGCGGTGAACTGCGCACGGTGCTGCGTCTCCATCACCGGCTGGCGCCCTACAAGGTCGCGGTCTTGCCGCTGTCCAGGAAGGACTCCCTCACCCCGGTGGCCCGCGAGGTCCTGGCGTTGCTGCAGCCGGAGTTCATGTGCGACTACGACGAGACGCAGGCCATCGGCCGCCGCTACCGCCGCCAGGACGAGCTCGGCACGCCGTTCTGCGTCACCGTGGACTTCGAGACCCTCGACGATCGGGCGGTGACGGTCCGCGAGCGCGACTCGATGCACCAGGACCGGGTCGCCATCGACCGCCTGGTGGGCTACCTGCACGAGCGCTTGCGTTGAGGGGTGGCGGCGCCGCTCCGGCCGTCGCCGTGATGGCTCGGTAGGCTCCGGCGCGAGGCACCCAGGAGCTCCCATGGCGCTGGTCTACGCGTTCGACTTCCCCCACGATGCGTCCCCCAGGGCGCTGGGCGAGCTCCTCGGGGGCAAGGGCGCGAACCTGGCGGAGATGACCTCGGTGTTGCGGCTGCCGGTGCCGCCGGGCTTCACCATCACTACCGACGCCTGTCGGGAGTACCTGGCGAGCGGGTGGCCGAGCGGGCTGGACGGGGCGGTGGCCGAGCACGTCGAGCGACTCGAGGTGGCCCTGGGCAAGCGGCTCGGCGACGCCGGTGACCCGTTGTTGGTCTCGGTGCGCTCCGGGGCCAAGTTCTCGATGCCCGGGATGATGGACACGGTGCTGAACCTGGGGCTCAACGACCGTTCGGTCGAGGGCCTGGCGACCCAGACCGGCGACGAGCGGTTCGCGCTCGACTCCTATCGCCGTCTCGTAAGCATGTACGGGCGGATCGTGCTCGGTGTCCCAGCCGACCACTTCGACCTCCAGCTCGACGAGGTGAAGGCACGAGTGGGCGCGAGCGATGACGGGCAGCTCACCGCGGATGCGCTGGCCGACATCGTGCAGGCTCACCTGCGAGCGGTGGAGGCCTTCACCGGCGAGCCCTTCCCGCAGGACCCCGCCACCCAGCTGCGGGGCGCGATCGAGGCGGTCTTCCGATCGTGGCTCGCGCCCCGAGCCGTTCGCTACCGCCGCCGCGAGCAGATCCCCGACGACCTGGGCACCGCGGTCAACGTGCAGGCGATGGTGTTCGGCAACCGCGGTGACGACTCCGGCACCGGCGTGGCCTTCACCCGTGACCCCTCGACGGGCGAACCTGAACCCTACGGCGACTTCCTCGTCAACGCGCAGGGCGAGGACGTGGTGGCGGGTACGCGCAACACGTTGCCTCTCGCGGCGATGGCCGAGCGGTTCCCGTCGCAGCATGCCCAGCTGCTGGAGATCTTCGATCGTCTCGAGCGCCACTACCGCGACATGCTCGACACGGAGTTCACGATCGAGCAGGGCACCCTCTGGATGCTCCAGGTCAGGGTGGGCAAGCGCACCGGCGCGGCGGCGTTGCGCATCGCGGTCGACCTCACGACCGATCCGCGCCTTCGCCTCTCACCCCGAGAGGCGATCTTGCGGGTGCGGCCGGAGCACCTCGACCAAGTGCTGCACCCTCATCTCCAGCGCACGCGGGCCACGCCGCTCGGCACCGGTGTGCCCGCCTCCCCGGGGGCCGCGGTCGGGTGCGCGTACTTCGACCCGGACCGCGCCGCCGACGCAGCCGATCGGGGAGAGCGGGTGGTGCTGGTCCGCCCGGAGACCTCCCCGGAGGACGTGCACGGCATGATCGCCGCCGAGGGCATCCTCACGTCCCGGGGAGGCATGGCCAGCCACGCGGCGGTCGTGGCCCGCGGTTGGGGCAAGCCCGCGGTCTGCGGCGCGGAGTCCCTGACCGTGGGCCCGGACTCGTTCACCACCGCGGATGGCACCGTGGTACACGAGGGCGACACGATCTCGATCGACGGCTCGACCGGTGTGATCTACCTCGGTGAGGTAGGCCTGGTCGAGACCGAACCGCCCCCGGAGCTGGAGGTGGTGCTCGGGTGGGCGGACGAGTTGCGTGCCGGTCGGCTGGGCGTGCGAGCCAACGCGGACACCCCCGACGACGCGGCCCGCGCCCGGGCGTTCGGTGCCGAGGGCATCGGTCTGTGTCGCACGGAGCACATGTTCCTCGGTGAGCGCCTGCCGGTGGTGCGGCGCATGATCCTGGCCGACACCCCCGACGAGGAGGCCGCGGCGCTGGCTGAGCTGCTGGAGGTGCAGCGCGCCGATTTCGTCGCCCTGCTCGAGGCGATGGACGGGCTGCCGGTCACGGTCCGCCTGCTCGACCCACCGTTGCACGAGTTCCTCCCCTCGGTGGACGAGCTGCTCGTGCAGCAGGCCCGTGGGCTGCTCCCGCCCGAAGGCGAGGCGTTGCTGGCCGCGGCGTCGAGGTGGCGGGAGCAGAACCCCATGCTCGGCACCCGGGGGGTGCGCCTGGGCATCGTGAAGGCGGGCTTGTACCGGATGCAGGTCCGCGCGCTGGTCGAGGCCGCGCTGGTGCGCCGCGATGCCGGGGGTGACCCGAAGGTCGAGGTCATGATCCCGCTCGTGTCGACGCTCGCCGAGCTGGAGCTCACCCGCCAGTGGGTGCTCGACGAAGTCGTGCAGGTGGCAGGGGAGCGCGCCGCGGAGCTCGGCGTCCTCGTGGGCACGATGATCGAGACCCCGCGGGCCGCCCTGCGCGCCGGTGAGCTGGCGCAGGTGGCGGAGTTCTTCTCCTTCGGCACCAACGACCTGACGCAGATGACGTTCGGGTTCAGTCGGGACGACGTGGCGCCGGTGCTCGAGCGCTACCTCGAGGAGGGGTTGCTGACGGTCGATCCATTCGCATCGATCGATGAGCCGGGCGTGGGTGAGCTGGTTCGCACCGGGGTCGAACGAGGGAGGCTGACCCGGCCGGACCTGAAGACCGGGGTGTGTGGCGAGCACGGCGGCGACCCGCGCTCGATCGCGTTCTTCGAGTCGATCGGCATCGACTACGTCTCGTGCTCACCGTTCCGGGTGCCGGGCGCGAGGCTGGCCGCCGCCCAGGCGGTGGTGGCACGCGCCGAGCCGTGAGGCGCGGCCAGTCACCGGTTGAGGTCGTAACCGCCGCAGTTCTGGAACACCCAGGCCGTCACGTTCTGGCTGGCGGTGCTGAACGCGCTCTGCTCCGGCAGGTTCGTCGTGTCGCCGGTGGCGATGGCGTCGAGTACCTGACCGACCGTGTGCACGTCGGCGGCGATCGCGGCCGGAGGCGGCACGTCGATCGCGGTATAGGCGTTGGCGATCCGCGCCGCGGCAGCTCGGTCGACCACGTCGCCGGTGGCGGCGCTGCGGTCCGCGTCCGACTCGAGGTGCCATCGGATGACGGCGTCGCACCACTCGCGGTCAGATCCCTGCGCTGCCATCCCGTCCGGCGCGGCGTCGCCGGAGGAGCAGGCGGCGATCGCGAGGCCGACAGCGGCCAGTAGCCCGGCCGCGATCAGCCGCTGTGGTCGGAGCCGGGCGGTGGGGGTCGAGACGTCCACCACAGCCGCGGCAGTCTAGGAGTCCGGCCGGTCTGGAGCCGGCCGTCCGCTGCTACCGTGCCCCCGGTGAGGCCCGAGGCCCTGAGCGGGAGCTGATCGTGGCGATCGTCGACGAGGACATCGCCAGGGTTCGTCAAGCGTCCGACATCGTGGCGGTGATCGGCGAGCACGTCTCGCTCCGCCGGGTGGGGATGCGCTGGCAGGGCCTGTGCCCCTTCCATGCCGAGAAGACGCCGTCGTTCTCGGTCAACCAGGCCGAGGGCCTCTACTACTGCTTCGGCTGCCAGGCCCGTGGGGATGTCATCACCTTCGTCCGGGAGGTCGAGCACCTCGATTTCGTGGCCGCGGTGGAGAAGCTCGCCGGGCGGGCCGGGATCAGCCTGCGCTACACCGACGAGGGTGAGAGCGAAGGTCGTCGCCGCAAGGCGGCCCTGCTCGATGCGGTGGCGAAGGCGGTCGACTGGTACCACGAGCGCCTGTTACGAGCGCCTGACGCGGCGAAGGCCCGTGGGTACCTGCGCTCACGGGGGCTCGACGGCGACGATGTGCGCCGGTTCCGCCTCGGTTGGGCCCCGGACGGCTGGGACGAGCTGGCCAGGGCCCTTCGCCTGCCCGACGAGGTGTTCGTGGAGTCGGGGTTGGGGTTCCTCAACCGCCGCAACCGGCAGACCGACGCGTTCCGCGGCCGGGTCCTCTTCCCGATCTTCGATCCGCAGGGCCGCCCGGTGGGCTTCGGCGGCCGGATCCTGCCCGGGGGCGAGGGCCCCAAGTACAAGAACTCGCCCGAGAGCGCGGTGTACGCCAAGAGCAAGGTGCTCTACGGGCTGCACTGGGTGAAGTCGGAGATCGTGGCTGCCGATGAAGCCATCGTGTGCGAGGGCTACACCGACGTGATCGGCTTCGCCAAGGCGGGCCTGCCGCGGGCCGTGGCCACCTGCGGAACCGCCCTCACCGAGGACCACGTACGCCTCCTGCGCAGCTTCGCTCGCCGGGTGGTGCTGGCCTTCGACGCGGACGCCGCGGGCCAGAGCGCCGCCGACCGGTTCTACGCCTGGGAACGCGCTCACGATCTCGACGTGGCGGTGGCGGCCCTGCCGGCAGGGGTCGACCCGGCCGAGTTGGCGATGTCCGATCCCGCCGCGCTGCGATCGGCAGTGGAGACGGCGGTGCCGTTCCTCGGGTTCCGGGTGAACCGGGCGCTCGCCGCTGGTGACCTGTCGACCGCGGAGGGCCGGGCGAGGGCCGCGGAGGCGGCCATGGCCGTGATCGCGGAGCACCCCAACGAGCTGGTGCGTGATCAGTACGTCATGGAGGTCGCCTCCCGCTGCCGGGTCGACCCCGAGCGGCTGCGAGCCGGCTTGGGCGCTCCCCGGCGGGGCAAGGTGGTGCGGGTGGCGGGGTCGCACACCACCTCCCCGGTGTGGCGCGAGGGTCCCGAGCTGGAGGCGCTGCGGCTGCTGATCCAGCACCCCGACGGCATGGCCCCGTGGCTGCACGAGTCGTTGTTTGGCGATGACCTGACCCTCGCCGCCTACCGCGCGCTGCGCGACGCGGGCTCGGTGCGGGAGGCACTGGAGCACACCGACCCCGGCGCGGCCGAGCTGCTGCAGCGGCTGGCGGTCGAGGAGTCCGAGGCCGAGGTGCACGACGTGGCGGCCAGGCTGGTCGAAGCCTCGTCGGCGCGGGCACTCGTCGACCTGCAGGCCCGGGCCCGAGCCGCGGTCGACGAAGAAGCGTTCGCGGCGCTCTCCCGGGAGATCGCGTGGCTCAAGTTGCGGATCGAGGAGCTCCGTGAGGCGCCCAGCAGGGTCGAGGCCGCGGAGCAGTTGCTAGCCTGGCTCACAGATCAGCCCGAGGAGCACGAATGAGCGAAAGCGGTTCGACGCTCTCTGCTCTGGCGGGGGCAACGGGCGAGGACGTCCAGCGGCTCCTCGACCGGGGCCGTCGCCAGGGGACCTTGACCCAGCACGACGTGGTCGACGCCCTCCCACACGTCGAGCTCACGGCCGATGCCATCGAGCGTGTGCGGTCACTGCTGCAGGACGCGGGCATCGGGTTCGAGGAGCCCGAGCTGCAGACGGTGATCGTCGAGGACCCCGACGACCACTTCGACGACGAGGACGGCGATCCCGCGCTCCGCCATCGTTCCCGTCTGCGGGCGGTCGCGTCGCGCGACGCACTGCGCATGGGGCCCTCCGCGGGCGGGTCGTCCGATCCGGTGCGGATGTACCTGAAGGAGATCGGGCGGGTGCCCCTGCTGTCGGCGGCCGAGGAGGTCACGCTGGCCAAGTGCATCGAGGCGGGCATGAAGGCGGCCGAGCGGCTGGCCGATCTGGAGGCCAGCGGCGAGCTGGACTCGCTCGATCCCGCGGAGCTGCGCCGCTTGAACCGGCTGGTGCAGCGAGGGGAGCGGGCCAAGTCCGAGCTCACACAGGCCAACCTGCGGCTGGTGGTGTCCATCGCCAAGCGCTACGTGGGCCGGGGCATGTTGATCCTCGACCTGATCCAGGAGGGCAACCTCGGGCTGATGCGGGCGGTGGAGAAGTTCGACTACACGAAGGGCTTCAAGTTCTCCACGTACGCCACGTGGTGGATCCGCCAAGCGATCACCCGGGCGATCGCGGACCAGGCCCGCACCATCCGCATACCGGTGCACATGGTGGAGTCGATCAACAAGGTCCACCGGGTGCAGCGGCAGATGATCCAGGAGCTGGAGCGGGAGCCGACGATCGAGGAGCTCGCGGAGAAGGTCGACATGACCCCGGCGCGGGTCCGGGAGATCATGCGCATCTCCCAGGATCCGCTCTCGCTCGACTCCCCGGTTGGGGAGGAGGACGACTCCAACCTGGCCGACTTCATCGAGGACCAGCAGGCCGAGGCCCCCGCCGAGATGGCGGCGAAGATGATGCTCAACTCCGCGGTGGAGGAGGCCTTGCAGGAGCTCAACGAGCGCGAGAAGGCCGTGGTCCGCATGCGTTTCGGCCTCGACGACGGCCAGGCCCGGACCCTCGAGGAGGTGGGGCGCGAGTTCGGTGTCACCCGCGAGCGCATCCGCCAGATCGAGTCGAAGACCCTCGCCAAGCTCCGCCACCCCCACCGCAGCCAGAAGCTGCGCGACTACCTCGACGGCGAGTAGCGCTCCTCCCTATTCGCTGTCCCTGCCCGCGGGGACACTCGGTGCGTGGGCTACCCCTCACCTCGCCGGCCGGCCCGGCGTCGGGGTCCAAACCGGTTGGAGCGGGCCAAGCTGGCCGAGATCGAGACGCTGCTCGCGGAAGGGCGGGCCGTACCGGGCGCTGCCCGATCCGTTCATCAGACGGTCCAACCACCACGGGGCTGCCCCAGCGTGAACTCCTACGACACGGCGTGCATCGAGGCGTGATGGGCCCTGTGCACGCACTGCTATCCTTCGATGCACTTTCCGGGGTAGCTCAGCCGGCAGAGCGTCTGACTGTTAATCAGAATGTCGTGGGTTCGAGCCCCACCCCCGGAGCAGCTCGATGATCGCCTCGCGGGACGAGCCGGTTCCTCAGGCCCCGGTGAGCCAGGCCGCGTTGCCGCCGAACAGCGCGGGGCTGGTCACGGGGTCGGCCGCCCCGGGGCATGCCCGCCGATAGTCGTCCAGAGCGGTGTCGGTGCCCTCTGAGTGCGGGTAGTCGCTGCAGAACATGAACAGCTCGCCGGCGCGCTCGATGAGCCGGTCGGGACGCTCGTAGGAAAAGGCAGCGACGCGGACCTGTCGGCGGATGTACTCGCTGGGCCGGAGGGGCAGCTCGGTGAGCGGCGCCCCGTTGAACCGGGCGTGGAAGTCGAAGCCACCGTCGAGGGTGAGCAGGAACATCGGCACCCAGATGGCCGACAGCTCGATCACCCCGATGCGCAGGCCGGGGTGGCGCTCGAACACCCCGTGCACCGCCAGGTCGGCGAGGGCCAGGGCGGGCGCGAGGCTCAAGAACACCGAGCCGAGCACGGGGTTGCCGGGGTCCGGGTCGTCATCCACCCAGGCGTCGGCGAACGGGCGCTCGACGTCGCTGACGTGGAACAGCGGGCTCACCCCGTGATGTTCGAACGCGGCCCACACCGGGTCGAGGTCGGGGTGTGAGAGCCGGCGGCCACCGACCAGGGCAGGGGCCACCATGGCGGTACGGATCCCGGCCGCGGCGAGCGTCGCGAGCTGCTCGTCGAGCCAGGCGGGGTCCCGCAGGGTGAGATGAGCGACAGGCAGGAGCCGGCCCCGGCCCTGCTGGGCCACCTCGACGGCCCAGCGGTTCCACGCTTCCATGTTGAGCTTCGTGGCGTGCAGGTCGGAGCGCAGGGCGCGCTCCCACAGCAGGCCGTAGTTGGGGAACAGCCAGGCCGCGTCGACCTCCTGGCGGTCGAGATGGGCCAGGCGGGCGGCGGGGTCGGTGTACTCGGCTGGGGTGGCCTCGTCGTAGGAGATCTCGGCCGGCTCGCCGCGGCGGATGCGGGTCATCTGGCGCCCGATCGACTCGGTGTCGCCGGGGATCTGGTGGAACGCCGGGGCGATGCGACCGCCCTGCCAGGTGAGCCAGGTGTGCCCGAGCCGATCGGTGTCGAGCGAGAGGGCCAGGGACGCGTCTCGGGTGGTGGAGTACCGGCGCCACAGGTCGGGTGTCTCGAAGAGGTGCTGATCACAGTCGATCACGCTCACCGGTGGTGAGCGTACGCCGATCGTCGGCGTGGCGCCGGGGCTCGGTCCTCCAGGCGTCGCCGCGACGGGAGGTGCAGCGCAGCCGGCATGCTGGATGGGTGGGGCCTACGCTGGTGTTCGACGGTGATTGCCGCTTCTGCACCTCGAGCGCACGCTGGCTGCAGCGGCGGCTCCCGGACGAGGTGTCGGTGGTTCCGTGGCAGCGCGCCGATCTGGAGGCGCTGGGAGTGACCGCCGATGAGGCCCGGGCCGCGGTGCAGTGGGTCGGTCCGGCGGGCCGGGCGAGTGGCGCGGCCGCGGTGGGCCGGGCGCTGGAGGCCGCCGGTGGGGTCTGGCGGCTATTCGGTCGGCTGTGTCGCACGCCGGCCACGGCCTGGGTGGCCGGGGTGGTCTACCGGGTGGTGGCCCGCAACCGCCACCGGTTGCCGGGTGGCACTCCCGCCTGCCGGCTCGACGGGGCCAGCGGTGGGGACCGGGGCGGGCGGCCCTGATCGCTACCATCGCGTCTCGGGCCTCGGCCCGGCGGGCCCGTAGCTCAGTGGTCAGAGCAGGCGACTCATAATCGCTCGGTCGGAGGTTCGATCCCTCCCGGGCCCACCTCCTGAACGAACGGCGTTCGCCTCTGCCGAAACCTGCAGGGTCCCGGTGTTCTTCGTGGAGGAGCAGGCCGACCCGATGATCCACGCAAAGCTCGACGAGATCCTCCGCCGCCTCGACGAGCTCGAGTCCGGTCACCGCGCGACATTCGATCGGGCGAGCCGACGCCCGGTACGTGAGCCCGCCGCTCACCCCAGGAGGTCGATCGCGCTGCGTAGCGTCACCTCGAGCGGCGCGCTGGTGTCCAGGTGATCGGCTTCCGGCCAGTCGTCGAAGACCTCGGCCATCCGGTGGGCGATCGCGGGGGTAGCGTCGGACACCCCCGAGCCCGCCGCCAGCCGGGTGGTGATGCGGGCCGCGGCGACCTCGGTGGGGCTGGTGCAGTGCAGCTCGTGCAACTTGCTGGTCGTGTCCCGCGCCGCTGCTCGGGCCAGCGCCCGGTGCGCGCCAGATCGCCACGACGCGTCGAGCACCACCGAGCGACCGCGCTCCAGCTCGCGGCGAGCCAGCTCCACGAGGCGCTGGTAGGTGGCGTCGGTGATGCTGGGAGCGTAGAGCCCCGCTTCGAAGGGCTCTTCGCGATGCTCGCCGGGTGGGATGCCGGCGCCGGTCTTGCGGATCGCGTCCGAGCTGATGACCTGTGCTTCGAGCTCGCGTCCCAGCGCCTCGGCGACGGTGGTCTTGCCGGTGCCGGGCAGCCCACCCACCAGGATCAGGCGCACCGTGGCCCGCTCGAGGTGGCGGGTGGCGAGCTCGACGAGCATGGCCGCCTGGGCGGCGCTGGTGTCGTCGAGTCCCTCCCGGGCGCGCAGGCAGTGGATCTTGGCCCGCACCAGCGCCCGGTGGGCGATGTACAGGTGGAGGAGCGGGCGTGGCAGTTCTGTGGCCGCCTGCTGCTCGTAGGCGCGGAGGAACGCCTGCGCGTCTGCGGGAGCCCCGAGCCGTTCGAGGTCCATGGCGAGGAAGGCGACGTCGAGGGCCACGTCGCCGTAGCGGAGGGTGTCGTCGAAGTCGATGCAGTCGAGGATCTGCGGGCCCTCGGGCAGGCAGAAGATGTCATCGGCTTGCAGGTCACCGTGGCCGTCGCAGACCTGGCCCGCGTCGATGCGCTCGTGGAAGAGCGCCGCCCGCCCGGCGATGAACGCATCCCCCAGCTCACCGGCCCGTGCCACCGCCAGCTCGTCGAGGATCCCGGAGGCCGCGTCGCTCAGCTCCGAGAGGTTCCGATCCCAAAGGCCACGGATCGCCTCGGGCGTGGCGGCGGCGTCGATCTCCGGGCCGCGTGCCGCTCGTTCGTGGAAGCGTGCCACGGCGGCGGCGACAGCCTCGAGTTCAGCGGGCAGCTCGGAGGACCGGTCCCGCACCAGGCGGGCCAGGCGCCGCTCGGCAGGCATGCGGGCCATCACCACCAGGTGGTCGCAGGGTTGCGCGTCGGGCCCGGTCACGTCCGCCACCCCGAGGTAGGCGTCGGGGGCGATGCGGCGGTTGAGCTCGACCTCCCGGTGGCAAGCGGCCTCGCGCTGCTCGCGGGTGGAATAGTCGAGGAAGTCGAGGCGGACGGGCTTCTTGAGCTTGTAGGCGCGATCACCGAGCAGGACGAGCACCGAGATGTGGGTCTCCGTCAGCTCGGCGTGCGCGCTCATGGTCGCCATCTTCTCCCGCCCATCCTCCCTCGCACAGGGAACAAGGACCTACCCTCGTCGGTCGGGCCGGACCTGTAGCACGGTCCGCGCCGGCGCGAGCGCGCGACGCTGGTGCCGGTCCTGTGCGGTGCGGAGGAGGGTTCGATGGGGCTGCCATCCGGGTGCAGGCGATGACCACGGTCGAAGTGGTCGCAGCCGTCGCCGGAGGGATCCTGGCTGCCGTCGCGGCCGTGTGGTGGGTGACCGCGTACGCCGCCCGGCGGGCTCGGCGGAAGCGAGCGGGAGCACCGGGCAGGCCGAGGCGGTGACGGCGCCCGAGTCCTACGAGGGGAGCGCTCCCACCGCGGCGTCCGGTGCCGGTGCGGGGATGGCGAGCCGGGGGCTGAGCGGCGAGGAGGCCGCGCGCCGCCGGCGTGAGGTCGGGCCGAACGTGCTCCCGGCGCCGGCGAAGGAACCGGCTTGGCGGCGGTTGGCGGGGGAGATGGTCCACTTCTTCGCACTGCTGTTCTGGGTGGCGGGCGGACTGGCGTTCGTGGCAGGGCTCCCGCAGCTCGGGATCGCGGTGTTCGTCGTGATCATCCTCAACGGGGTGTTCGCCTTCGTGCAGGAGGAGCGTTCCGCGCGCGCCGCCGAGCGATTGCGGGACCTGCTGCCTAGGCGCGCCACGGTGGTGCGCGACGGCCAGGTGGTGTCGATCCCGGCAGACGAGTTGGTGCCTGGTGACCTGGTGCGGCTCGAGGGCGGCGATCGGATCTCCGCCGACCTGCGACTCGAGGCCGTGCACGGCCTCGCGGTCGACACCTCGACCCTCACGGGCGAGAGCGTGCCCGCTCGCCCCGCGGTGGGGGAGACGGTGTTCGCGGGGTACTTCGTGGTGGAGGGCGAGGCGGACGCGACGGTCGTCGAGACCGGGGCGCGGACCCGACTGGCGGCGATCGCCGCGCTGACCCCGAGCGGGCGCGGCGGGCCGAGCCCGCTGCGCCTGGAGCTCGATCGGGTGTCGCGGTCGATCGCGCTGATCGCAGTCGGGGTGGGAACCGCGTTCTTCCTGGTGGCCCTGGTGGTGGGCATGCCCGCCACCGACGGGTTCCTCTTCGCCGTGGGTGTCACCGTCGCGGTGGTGCCCGAAGGGCTGCTACCGACGGTCACCCTGTCGCTGGCCATGGGTGGTCAGCGGATGGCAGAGCGCCACGCGCTGGTCCGGCACCTGGAAGCGGTCGAGACCCTGGGATCGACGACGTTCATCTGCACCGACAAGACCGGCACGCTCACCCGCAACGAGATGGTGGTCGTCGACGTGTGGATGCCGGCCGGGCGGGCGGCGATCGACGGGTCGGGCTACAGGCCCGAGGCGTCGGTGACGTGCACCCCGCCCGAGGCGGCGGCGAGCCTCGAGGAAGTGGCGCGGGTGGGGGCCCGATGTTCGAGCGGCCAGGCGGTAGAGGTCGACGGCCGCTGGGTGGCTCGGGGCGATCCGATGGAAGCCGCGCTGGACGCCCTCGCTCGGCGGGTCGGGCTCGACCTGGCAGCCGACGAGCGTCGAGCTCCGGTCGTCGCCCGCTTCCCGTTCGATCCTCGCCGGCGGCGGATGTCGGTGGTCGCCGGCGGGCAACTCCTGGTGAAGGGCGCGCCGGATACCGTGCTGCCGCGCTGCGGCGAGGTCCCCGGCGCGGCGACCGCGCTGGACGAGATGGCGCATCGGGGGCTGCGGGTGTTGGCCGTGGCCCGGCGCCGGCTCTCGGGGGGCACGATCCCGGCGACGGCCGATGACGCCGAGGTCGACCTCGAGCTGCTGGGGCTGGTGGGCCTCGAGGACCCGCCCCGGGACGGCGCGGCGGCCGCGCTGGCGGCCTGCCGCCGGGCGGGGGTCAAGGTGGCCATGGTCACCGGTGATCATCCTGGCACCGCCCGGGCGATCGCGGCCGAGGTCGGCTTGTTGGCCGCCGATGGCCGGGTCGTCACCGGGGCGGACCTGCCTCCTGACGACCAGGCGCTCGGCGACCTCATCGATCATGACGGGATCGTGATCGCCCGGGTGTCACCTGAGGACAAGCTGCGGATCGCTCGGGTGCTGCGCGGGCGCGGTCACGTGGTGGCGATGACTGGTGACGGGGTGAACGACGCTCCGGCGTTGCGCGAGGCGGCGATCGGGGTGGCGATGGGTCGCTCGGGGACGGACGTGGCTCGCGAGGCAGCCGATCTGGTGCTCCTCGACGACGACTTCGCCACCATCGTGGAAGCGGTCCGCCAGGGCCGGGCGACGTTCGCGAACATCCGGCGGTTCCTCACCTACCACCTCACCGACAACGTGGCCGAGCTCACCCCGTTCGTGGTGTGGGCCCTGTCCGGGGGACGCTTCCCGCTGGCCCTCGGGGTGCTGCAGGTGCTGGCGCTCGACATCGGCACCGACGTGTTCCCCGCGCTGGCCCTGGGTGGGGAGCGTCCCGCAGCCCACGTGCTCGACCAGCCACCGGTGCGGGGCCACCTGCTCGACCGGTCGCTGCTCACCCGGGCGTTCGGGGTACTGGGCCCGACCGAGGCGGTGGTGGAGATGGCGGCGTTCCTCGCGGTGATCGCGTCGTCGGGCTGGTCTCCCGGTGAGGCCTTCCCCAGCGGTGGGGTGCTGCTGGCTGCGTCGGGGGCTGCGTTCATGGCGGTGGTCCTGGGGCAGGTGGCCAACGCCTTCGCCTGCCGCAGCACCGGCCGGTTCGCCTGGCAGCTCGGTTGGGGGACGAACCGGTTGCTGGTGTGGGCGGTGGTAGCCGAGCTGGGATTGCTCGGGGTGTTCCTGCTGTTCAGGCCGCTGGCGGAGCTGCTCGGTCAGTCGCCACCCGGCGTGCTCGGCGCCGCGGTGGCTGCGCTGGCCGTTCCGGCGGTGCTGGGAGCTGACACGGTGCACAAAGCGGTCCGCACCCGCCTCCAGCAGCGCCGCGCCACGCGCCGGTAGTAGGGTTCGCCGAGCCGCTCGACGATCGTCGGGCTGTTCGACAACATGAACAACTGGGAGGAGAGCCACGATGCCACGGCATGCCAGGTCTCTCGGCGCCGTGGTTGGCGTCGCCGTCCTCAGCAGCGGGTTCGCGGTGGGTGCACCGATGGCGTACGCGGAACCCCTGCCACAGACCGTCTCGATCCGGGTGGAGCTCGACCTGCCGAGTTGCTGCGACGGTCCCAGGGTGTTCGAGGTCATCGACGCACCGGTCGGGCCCGGCCCGGAGCTCACCGTGGCGAACCAGGTGGCGAACCCCTCCCTCTACTGCGGAGCGCTCAACGTCGACGTCGACAACGTGGCGCAGACGGTGACCATCACCCCTGACACCAGCGAGACCTGCAGCAACTTCGAGACCGCGACCGTCACCGTCGAAGGCGAGGGCATCGACACCCTCACGCTCGTCTCGGACGACCTGTGGCTCGACCAGCCAGACGAGTGCGACATGAACCTGCTGCCGATCGGCACCCAGGACGGGGCGGTCACGATCAACTGGGCGACCACGCCGATCGACAGTGATGAACCGTGCACCACGGACATGAACTTCGAAGGTGGGGCCGCGGTGTTCTCCTACCAGCAGAGCACCCCCACCACTTCCACCACGACGACGTCGACCACGATCACCACCACCACGGAGGCACCGACCACGACCGCGCCCGCGGCCGTCGCTCGGCCACGGTTCACCGGCTGATCGCAGCTACCGGGGCGGTCGCTACCGCTGGTGGACGACGGCGACCCACCGCTCGGGCAGCGTGACCGGCGAGAGAGCCGGCCCGGCCCGGAGCAACCAGTCGAGGGCCTCAGCGGGAGGGGTGGCGGGCGGCAGCTCGAGCACCAGGCCCCGCCGGGGGTGGTCGGCCAGGACCCGCCAGCCGGTGGGGATCGGCACGCCCAGCTCCGCGAGCCGCAGCCGGGCCTTCGGGCCACCCGCGTGCTGCAGGCCGATGCTGTCGGGCTCGATGCCCTTGCGGGTGAGCTCACCGGGGACCCAGGTGGCCACGGGCAGCTCGGGGCCTCGGGCGGAGAACAGTGCGAACAGCCCGGCCCGAGCCCGCCGGATCCCTGGCTGCTCGCCGGTGGGCACGGGTTGGAGGTTGACCCAGCCGTCCCGGCGCTCGGCCAGCTCGCGCATGCGGACCAGCAGCGGGCCGCGGTCGGCGATGGTCAGCTCGATGAGCTCCGGTGGGTGCGCCACCGGCCCGTCAGATCTCGTCGAGCCACGCGGGGGCCCGCTCGAGCAGGAAGGTGCTCACGTCGTGGCAGCGGTCGAGCACGTCGCAGAGCTGTTCCTGGCCAAGGTAGATCTTGTCGAGCCCGACTTCGATGCGCGACACGATCGTCAGGCTGCGCTCGGGCGGGTCGGTGACCGACGAATAGGAGTCGATGGCGGACACCTCGAGCGGCAGCAAGGTGTTGCCGATGCCGGCGAGGTCGGTGGCCAGCACCAGCAGGTCGGGTCCCTTGGGCAGCGGGGGAAGCACCCAGGTGAAGATCAGCGGGAAGCTGAACCCCTCCGGCGGCTCGGGGGCGTCGACCATGTCGAGCTCGTTCATGCGGTCCTCGAAGCCGAGCATGGTGCGGGGGTCGACCTCGAGCGCCAGATGGAGGTCGAGGGGGCCGCCGCAGGCGTCTTCGGGGTGCAGGTCGACCTCCCACATCTGCCGCAGCGAGTAGGTCTCCACGAAGTGCCGCTCGTCGTGGACGTGGAACTGGTGATCGACCGCGTGGTCCTTGAGGTCGGCGACGAAGCCGGCGACGTCGATGACGGCCAACGGGTGCTCCTGGGGTCGGGGACACCTAAGCCTGCCATGCGATCGGGGGCGCGGCTACCGTCGCCGGTCGTGCGAGACGACCTGCTCCTGGAGCTGCTCCACGCCACGGCCACCGCCATCGTCCGGGCACTGGGCTCGGTCGGGGACTGGGGGCTCGCCGGTACCCGCCCGGGCCAGCACCACAGCGACCTGGCGGCCGACGCGGCGGCCCTGGAGGTCCTTCGCGCCGTGGACGGCATCGGGGTGTTGAGCGAGGAGTCGGGCCTGCACCGCGGCGACGCCGAGCTTGTCGTGGTGGTCGATCCGCTGGACGGGTCGACGAACGCGTCGCGGGGGATCCCGTGGTACGCGACGAGTCTGTGCGCGGTCGACGGGGACGGGCCCCGGGCGGCGGTGGTGGTCAACCTGGTGAGCGGTGAGCGGTTCGAGGCGCTGCGCGGCGGCGGGGCCCGGCGTGACGGCGAGCTCATCGAGCCGAGCGGGGCGGTGCGCCTGGGGGATGCCATCGTCGGGTTGTCGGGGTTCCCGCCCGCCTACCTGGGGTGGCGGCAGTACCGGGCGCTGGGCGCGGCGGCGCTGGATCTGTGCGCGGTGGCCTGCGGGGTGCTCGACGGGTACGTCGACTGCAGCTGGGATTCGCACGGCCCGTGGGACTACCTGGGCGGGATGCTCGTTTGCCTGGAGGCCGGCGCGGCGATGGCCGACGCGGATGGCCGGGAGCTGGTCGTGGTCGAGCACACCGCCCGCCGCACCCCAGTGGCCGCGGCCACACCCGCGCTGCTGGAGGAGCTGGTCGCGGCCCGACGCTCCTTCGAGCCGCCGGGCCGGGCCACGGCCTGAGGGCGGCTGGTTCGCTGGTCGGCCTGCTGGCCTTGCGACTGGCCGACCGGCCGACCGCCGATCGGCTGGCCGCTCATGCCTCTACCCTCGAGGGGTGCGCGAGCGGCTGTACCGGTGGTTCCTTCGAGCGTGGCGTCACGTGCCCCGGGGGGCGCGCCGGCGGCTGGTGCGGGCACTGTCGCCGTCGTTCACGGTGGGCTCGATCTGTGTGATCGAGCGGCCGGACGGCGCGGTCCTGCTGGTGAAGCACATCTACCGCAGCGACTGGGGCATCCCCGGTGGATTGCTGAAGCGGGGGGAAGAGCCTGCGGATGCCGCCCGACGGGAGGTCGCCGAGGAGGTGGGGCTGGCGATCGAGCTGGTCGGCGAGCCGGCGGTGGTGGTCGAGCCGCGCTTGCAGCGGGTCGATCTGGTGTTCCGAGCCCGCCCTCGGTTGCTGGCGGAGCTGGAGTCGGTGCGGCCGCGATCGGCCGAGATCGAGCAGGTCCGCTGGTTCGCGCCGGGCGAGCTGCCCCGCCTGCAGCCGGAGACCGCCACCGCGCTGGTGGCGCTGGCCCGGGCAGCTGCCCAGGGGAGGGCCGCATCGTCGTCGCTGCTCGAGGACTGATCGGGGGGATCAGCTCCCGTCGGTTGGGTGGCCCGCCGGGCCGGCGGGCGTCGGGGGAACGGGCAGTAGTGTGGCAGGCCCGGGCGCTTAGCTCAGCTGGCGAGAGCACCTCCCTTACAAGGAGGGGGTCGGGGGTTCGAGTCCCTCAGCGCCCACGCCAGGGTCGTCGCTCGCTTCGCCCAGACCGCGCAAGTCGGAGCTGCGCCTGCGCCGGCCGAGCGATCCCGGCGGCGGTGAGCGTGTCGAGGACCCGGGCCCGGTGGCCACGTCGGGTGCGCGGTTGCCGATGCCGCTGAACTGCACGAGCTGGCTGCCCAGCTCGAGTCTGTGCCGCTGCGCGATGTAGAGGCGGCCGACCTCGTCATGGAAGCCCCGCAGGTCTCGGGGCAGGCGCCGCTGCGGCGGCCGCGTGGGTGGCCCACCGTACAGGAGGTCGCCGGCGCAGAAGCACCCGCAGGCGGCCCTGGCGCCACGAGAACACGCGTGCCGTGTCCGGGGCTTGGCGGCTGCTAGGGCCGATCCGGCGCCGGTACCGGTCCTGGCGCGGGGCCGCCCCCGTTCGCCGGAGCTCGTCGATCCGTGCACCTCGCGCGGCCGCTCCACACCAGCTCATCCGCCGGAGTCCGTCCCGCCCCGGATCAACGAACTACGGTCCCGGCCGTCCCTAAAGGCTCGAGACGAGGACGTGAGCGATGGCAGGTGGGCTCGTCGGTCTTATGGACGACATCGCCACCCGGCCCGGATGGCGGCGGTGTCGACGACGACGTCGGTGCCGCCGCTGGGCGCACGAGCGTGAAGGCGGCGGGCATCGTCATCGACGACACGGCGGTCACCCCGACCTACGTGCAGCATCTCGCCGCGGACCGGGAGCTGCCCATCATCGCCTGGATCGCCAAGGGATCCCTGCGCACAAGCTGCTGTTCATCTTGCCCGCCGGGGACTGCGGGCGGCATGGGTGGCGGCCTAGATGTAGGCCCGCCGCAAGTACTTGGGGCCGTTCTTGGCGAGCGGTCCCCGGTGATCGGAGCCGCCGGACTGGTAGTCCCTCGGGCAGAAGCCCGGTGTACGCGACGAGCTTCTTCTTCGGTGACGCGAACCGTTCGATGCCACCGATCTCCGACGCGATCGTGTAGCCCAGCACCCACGCGATCCCTGGTGTGGTCATCAACGTCGGCACGTAGGGATGGTCCGCACCCAGGCGGCGCAGGTCCCGCTCGCATTCGCCGATCTGGTCGCTGAGATCACCGATCAACGCCAACGCCGCGGTCAGGTTCGATGCCCACGGGTCGGGGAACTCGAACCGGTCCAGCAGCTCACGGCCGCCGGGCCCGAACAGGTTCGACACCACGCAGGGCTTGCCGAACGCCAGCAGCGTCGAGCGGATCCGGTTCTTGAGCGCGACGCGGTGACGCACCAGATGCAGCCGCCACCGGGCCCGCTCTCGCTCGGCGCGCACCTCCGGGGTCGGCAACCAGATCTCGGGCACCAGGCCCGGCGGGTGAGCTCGGCCAGCACCCACGCATCGATCCGATCGGTCTTGCACGCCAGAGGTGCGAACCCCTTGACCTTCTGCGCGTCCGCGATCGCGACCTCCCAACCCGCCAGCTCGAGCTGGTCGTGCACGAACCGGCGCCGGCTGCGGCTCGTGCAGCGGACCGGCCATTGCCCCGTCGGGTGGGGCGGGCGCTCGTGCGGGGCATGCCCCGGTTGCTCGAGGGGCTGGCGGTGGTCGGGGGGCGTGGCGGCGTGGGTCGTGGGCACGGCGGTGGCGGCCGCGGTCGGGTTCGTGGTCGGGGCGCTGCTCGTGACCCTGGTCGAGCGCCTGCCCCGCCGAGGCCGGGCGGACCACGACCACCACGCCGAGGCACCGCCCGCGTCCTGACGCACCGGTGCCAGGGCGGCGCGCCGGCCGCAGGATCAGGACGCGGGGGTGCCGAGCAGGGCGTCGACGCTCGTGGGGAAGACCGGAAGGGGATCGGCGGCGGGGCCGGTGGCAGCAGCCCGCACACGCTCGACGTGCTCGTCGAGCAGGGTGCCGATGGTGTCGAGAACGCGGTCGTATTCGGGCTCACTGATCGGGTCGAAGCCGTGGGCGAACAGCGACTGGTTGCGGGTCGCGAGGGCGCCGAGCAGGACCTCCCGCCGTTCGGCGTATGCAGTGGCGAGATCGACCAGGGTCGGGTCCGTGCCCTCGGTCGGGGTGGCACCGTGTCCCATGGCGGTGCCACTCGCGGCGGCGGCGAGGCCGGCGAGGAGTTCCCATGCCTGCACGGCGGCGAGGCGCACCTTGTCCTGTCGATCCCGGTTGGCGTCGAGGCGGTCGGCCTCGGCCGGGAGCCAGACCCGTACCCGCTCGACGTCCACGTCCCCCGTGCGGATGCCGAAGCCTCGCCACAGCGCGATTTGCGCGGTGAGCTCGAACGCCCGGTACAGGCGCCCGACGGCATCGTCGAAGCGGCTGTCAGCCGCCCGGCGGGCGGCGTTGGCGAGCAGGTCCTCGACCGGTTCGAACCCGTGGACGGGCAGGCCGCAGTCGATGGTGTGGCCATCCAGCTCGACGTGCTTCGGTGGCTCCTGGCCCGCCGGCAGGTCGCTGCGGAGCACGTGAGCAGCCCGGATGAGGCGCTTGAGCGCCAGCAGGTAGGTGGTGTAGGGGCCTCCGAGCTGATCGAGGAGCTGGTACGCCTGGGCGAGATCCCACCGGTCCCAGGCGTCGAAGGCTTGGCAGAGATTGGCGACCTTGTCGAGACGGTCGGTGTGCTCGGTGGAGAGCACGGCTTCGGAGAGCACCCGCCGGACGACCTCGGCAGCATCCCTGTAGGCGAATCGGGCCAGCGCTTGGGGGATGAGGATCTCCTCGAGGCGACGGACCTGCAACGCTTCGAGCTGCACCCGGCGGGTGTTCTGCCCCGTGGTGACCTTCGTCAGATCGGGACGCGGGCCGGTCGTGACCAGCAGGGATCCGCCGGCGTCCAGCACGGCCAACGCCAGCCCGACCGTCATCGACTTGCTTCCACCCGTGTAGTCGCCTTCGATTTCGATGGCGGAGCGTGCGGCGGCGCACTCGTCGTCGATAGCGGTGCGAGTGGTTTCGTAGACCGCGTCGAGATGGTCAACTGGCGCGGTCACACAGCGTGCTCCCTGTTTGCCGGGCTCGGGTTCCTCGGCCAGGCCGAGTTCCGCCATCAATTGCCGGGCCACCGTCTCCGACTGCTGTGAGCAGAGGAACACCACCCGCTCGGGCTTACGGGTCCGGATCGCAGTTCGTAGGGGTTCGGGGGATCCGCCGACCGATAGGACCAGCAGCTTCATCGGGCGCACCCTCCTAGTGTCCTGTCAGGTTGAAGCGCCGTCATATTCGGTGTTGGTGACTGCGGTGCAGTAGCGGGCGAGTTTGTCGAGGATCTCGTCTGCGGTCTTGGTCCACACGAACGGGGTCGGGTTCTCGTTCCAGTGTTCGACCCAGGCGGTGATGTCGGCGGCGAGGTCGGCGACGGAGTCGTGGGCGGAGCGCTGCAGCTTCTTGGTGGTCAGCGCGGAGAACCAGCGCTCGACGAGGTTCATCCAGGACCCGTAGGTGGGCGTGAAGTGGAAGTGGAACCGTCGGTGACGCAGCAGCCACTTGTGCACGGC
>NZ_JACFSZ010000016.1 GCF_014805525.1 Rhabdothermincola sediminis
GCGTCCGAACCACAGCAACTACATGGCCGGCCGCACACCCAAACACATGCTCGACACCCTCAAAGCCCGACAGACAAACTGACACCCTCCACAGGGTCCACCTGTCAACAGGACCCCCGGACAGGACGGTCTAGTCGATCACCGCGACCACGTCGCCCGATCCGACGGAATCCCCGGGGGCGACCTTGACGTCCTTGACCGTTCCCGCCTTGTCGGCGTTGATGTTGTTCTCCATCTTCATCGCCTCGAGGACGCACACGGTCTGGCCGACCTCGACCTGGTCGCCGACCTCGACGAGCACCTTCACGATCGTGCCCTGCATCGGCACCGTGACAGCGCCGGAGCCCGCGGCGCTCGCGCCCCCGGCGGCGCCGCCGGCTGCTCGCCGGGGTCGGGGACCGGCAGATGCCGACCGGGCGGCGCCCGCTGGTGCGGCAGCGATCGACTCGGGCAGCCACATCGTGACGCTGAACCGCTTGCCGTTCACCTCGACATCGACGTCGCGGCGGGTCTTCGGCTCCGTCGCTGGTGTTTCGCCGCCGGGCGTCTGGCCACCCACCCCGCTGAGGTCGAGCACTTCCTCCACCCACTTCGTCGAGTGAGCAGCGGACCGGAAGTCGGGGTGCTCGAGGATGGCGATGTCGGCGGGGATCGTGGTGGCGATGCCCTCGATCGTCATCTCCCGCAGGGCCCGCACCATCCGTCGGATGGCGACGTCGCGGTCGCGACCCCACACGATCAGCTTGCCGACCAGGTTGTCGTAGAACTGGCTGACCGCATCGCCGGACTCGTAGCCGCCGTCCCACCGCACACCGAATCCCTGGGGGGGCACCAGCTTGTGGATCGGCCCCGGTGAGGGGATGAACGCGCCCCCCGCCGGGTCCTCGGCGTTGACCCGCACCTCGATGGCATGGCCGGTGCGCACGATCTCGTCCTGGGTGAACGACAGCGGCTCACCCGATGCCACCCGGATCTGTTCGGCCACGAGGTCGATGCCGGTGACCATCTCGGTGACCGGGTGCTCGACCTGCAGCCGGGTGTTCATCTCCAGGAAGTAGAACGCACCGTCCTGGTACAGGAACTCGACGGTGCCGGCGTTGTAGTAACCGCACGCCTGAGCCACCTTCACCGCCGCTTCGCCCATGGCTCGGCGGATCTCGTCGGGGAAGGCCGGTGCGGGGCTCTCCTCCACCAGCTTCTGGTGACGGCGCTGCGCCGAGCAGTCGCGCTCGCCGACCCACACGCAGTTGCCGTGGGTGTCGCCGATGATCTGCATCTCGATGTGGCGGGGCCAGGGGAGGTACCGCTCGACGTAGCACTCGGCCCGACCGAAGCCCTTGAGTGCCTCGGACTGCGCCGACTCGAACGCCTCGGCCGCCTCGTCCGCAGATCGCACGACCCGCATGCCGCGGCCGCCCCCTCCATAGGCCGCCTTGATCGCCACCGGCCAACCGTGCTCCTCGCCGAAGGCGATCACCTGGTCCGCGCTCTCGAGGAACTCGGTGGTCCCCGGCACACCAGCCACGCCGGCGGCCTCGGCGGCCCGCCGGCTGCTGACCTTGTCGCCCATGACCTCGATGGCCTCGGGAGGTGGTCCGATGAAGGTCACCCCCTGCGCGGTGATGGCGCGGGCGAAGTCGGTGTTCTCGGAGAAGAACCCGTATCCCGGGTGAACACCGTCCGCGCCCGAGCGCGCGATGGCATCGAGGATGGCGGCGGTGTTGAGGTAGCTCTCCGCTGCGGTCTGCCCGCCGAGGGCGAACGCCTCGTCGGCCAGCCGGACGTGAAGAGCATCCCGGTCGAGCTCGGAGTACACGGCCACCGTGGCGATGCCCATCTCCTGGCAGGCCCGGATGACCCGAACCGCGATCTCGCCCCGGTTGGCGATGAGAACCTTGGTCAGCACGCCATATGGTTACCTGCATGCGAGGGGACCGTGCCAGATCGGATCTCTCGGGCACCCGTTTCGCGGACCTCCGCTGGGTGGCCGAGACCACGTCGACGAACGCTGACCTGCTCCGGGAGGCGGCAGCAGGTGCACCCGAGGGCGTCGTGCTGGTGGCAGACCACCAGACCGCGGGCCGTGGGCGCCTCGGCCGGTCGTGGGAGTCCCCACCGGGCGCGTCCCTGCTCCTGTCGGTGCTGTTGCGACCCGCGCTGAAGCCCTCCCAGGCTCACCTGGTGGCGAGTGCCGTCGGGCTGTCGGCGGTCACCGCCTGCCAGCAGGTGGCGGATATCGAGCTCCGGCTGAAGTGGCCGAACGACCTCCTCGTCGACCTCGACGGTGTCGAGCGCAAGGCGGGGGGCATCCTCGCCGAGTCGATCATCGAGCACGACGTGCTCGAAGCGGTCGTGGTGGGGCTCGGGCTGAACGTGAATTGGCCGGAGACGATTCCGGAGGAGCTCGCAGGCATCGCCACCGCCCTCAACCTGGTGACCGGCAGGGAGGTGGATCGCGAGGACCTGCTCGTGGCACTGCTGCGCGAGCTCGACAGCTGGTGCGCCCAGCTCGAGCACGAGGAGGGGCGCGACCTGCTGCGCGCCACCTACCTGGCGCGCTCCGCGACGGTCGGGCGCGAGGTGCGGGTCGAGCGACCGGGCGGCACGCTCGAAGGTCGAGCGGTCGACGTGACGGCGGACGGTCACCTGGTCGTCGAGCACGAGACCGGCTCGGCGATCGAGATCACCGCCGGCGACGTGGTGCACCTGCGCCACGGTTGAGTGACGGCTGCCGTGAGGGGCCTTCCGCTCAGGGGTCGAGGGTTCGGGCCTGCAACTCGCGGAAGGCTCGCATGGCGTGCTCGGTCAGCGGGCCGGGGCACGCCGCCAGCACGACGCCGTCGACCGATCGGATGGGCTGGATGTCGCGGGTGCTCGACGTCAGGAACGCCTCGTCGGCCTGTGCCAGGCGGTCGAGCGGGATGTCCGCTTCCACCACCTCGACCAGCTCCAGCACCAGCTCGCGGGTGATCCCGGCGAGGCAACCGGCGCTGAGCGGGGGAGTCCACAACCTGCCGTCGAGACCGAGGAAGACGTTGGTCCCCGTCCCTTCGCAGAGGTTGCCGGCCGTGTTGGCGAAGATCGCCTCCTGGCCGCCGTGCTCGTTCGCGTACCGGAGTGCGACCACGTTCTCGGCGTAGGAGGTCGTTTTGAGGCCGGCCACCGCGCTGTGCTCGTTCCGCCGCCAGGGAACGGTCACCACCGCAGCCGATGGGGGCCACGGCGGCTGCGGGCTGACCGCGATCAGGATCGTAGGGCCACCGTCGCCCCGGTTGGAGCCCAGCGGTCCGGCGCCACCGGTGACGGTGATCCGGGCTCGACCCTCGGTGAGGTGGTTGGCGGCGATGGTGGCGGCGACACCGGCGCGCAGCTCGCCGTCGTCGTAGGGGATCTCGAGGCCGAGGCCGGCCGCGGAACGCCGGAGCCGGCGGAAATGGCGGGTCAGGGCGAACGCCTGGCCGTGCAGCACCTTGGTCGTCTCGAACACGCCGTCGCCGACCGTCAGCCCGTGATCCCACGCGGACACCGACGCGTCGTCGGGGGCGCGCAGCGCTCCGTCGATCCACACCAGCGGCGAGTCGGGGGTCACCCCGGCATGTTCGCGCGCCGGGCTGTCGCGCAGCTCATGCCGGCACGAAGGCGCCGGAGGCGACGTTGAGGAGGTTGCGGGCCTTGAGGTCGGTCTCGGCCCACTCGCCCTCAGGGGTGGATCCCCAGGTGATGCCGCCGCCCGTACCGAGATGGAGCCGGCCCTCCTCGATCCAGAAGGTACGGATGGCCACGTTCAGGTCGCCGGCGCGGCGATCCGCATCCACCCAGCCCACGGCCCCGCAATACACCCCGCGTGGTGCCGGCTCGAGGCGTTCGATGAGATCGAGTGCCGCCAGCTTCGGTGCCCCGGTCACCGATCCGGGCGGGAACGTGGCCTCCAGGAGCTCGGGCCATCCCGTCCCCGGGCGCAGGCGACCCTCGATCGTGCTGACCAGGTGGACCAGGCCGGGGTGGCGCTCCAGGGCGAGCAGGGAAGGGACTCGGACGGTGCCGTAGTCGCACACCCGACCCAGGTCGTTGCGGACCAGGTCGACGATCATCACGTTCTCCGCCCTGTCCTTGGCGGTCAGCTCCTCAGGGCTGGGGGCGGTGCCCTTGATGGGTGACGACCACACCCGGTCGCCGCGCCGGGAGAGGAACCGCTCGGGGCTGGCAGAGGCGACGTGCACGCCGTGGTCCGGCAGATCGACCACCGCGCTGAAGGGGGCGGGGTTGCCGAGCGCCAGCACGGCGCCGAGCGCCGCGACCTTCGCGCCGGGAGGCACCGGGGCGGAGAGCCGCCGGGTGAGGTTGACCTGGTACACGTCACCGGCGGCGATCGCCTCGCGGATGGTGCGCACGCCGCGCTCGAACCCCCCACGATCGAGGCTCGTGGTCCACGCGCCGGCCGGAGGGCCGATCCAGGGCCGACCCGGCCAGGGCCTCGCGGGGCGCACCCGGCCGAATCGGGCGCAGACGGGGCGCCCGGTGAAGGGCACCACGACCGCCCAGAAGCCCGAGCTGTCGAGTGCGGCCAGATCGTCGGTGACGTCCAGCAGCTCGGTGGCGAGCCGGTCACCCACGACCGCGAGGGCGTCGTCCACGGGTCGAGCCTATGGGCGGCGCGGCCTACGATCGAACCGTGGGATTCGAGTTGACGGCCGAGCAGGACGCGTTCCGCAAGGTGGTGCGCGAGTTCGCCGAGGCCGAGATCGCCCCGCGCGCGCAGGAGTGGGACCAGTCCCACACCTTCCCCGTCGACACCGTGCTGGCCATGGGTGAGCTGGGGCTGTTCGGGTTGCCCTTCCCGGAGGAGTACGGCGGCGGCGGCGCGGACCTGACGACCCTGTGCGTCGCCATCGAGGAGCTGGCCCGGGTGGATCAGTCGATGGCCATCACCCTCGAGGCCGCCGTCGGCCTCGGGGCCAACCCGATCTTCCGCTTCGGTACCGAGGAGCAGCGCCAGCGGTGGCTCCCCGACCTCTGCGCGGGCAGGGCGCTCGGTGCGTTCGGGCTGACCGAGCCCGATGCCGGCAGCGACGCCGGCGGCACCCGGACCCGGGCCCGGCTCGACGAGACCAGCGGCGAGTGGGTCATCCACGGTGAGAAGGCGTTCATCACCAACTCGGGCACCCCGATCACCTCCGTCATCACCATCACCGCGCTCACCGGGACGGCCGGCGCGGCACCCGAGATCAGCACCATCGTCGTTCCCGCCGGCTCCCCCGGCATGGTCGTGCACCCCCCGTACCGGAAGATGGGCTGGCACGCGAGCGACACCCACGGCCTGAGCTTCGACGGCTGCCGGGTGCCCGGCTCGAACCTCCTCGGCGAGCGAGGTCGAGGCTTCGCGAACTTCCTGGCGATCCTGGACGAGGGCCGGATCGCCATCGCCGCGCTCGCGGTCGGGGTGATCGAGGCGTGCCTGGACGCCTGCCGGCGCTACGCGTGCGAGCGCATCGCCTTCGGTCGGGCCATCGGCGCCAATCAGGCGGTGGCGTTCAAGGTCGCGGACCTCGCCGTGATGGCCGACGCGGCCCGGGCCTTGACCTACCGTGCTGCGGCCCTCGCCGACGCGGGGCGCCCGTTCAAGAAGGAGGCCGCCACCGCCAAGCTCTACGCGAGCGAAGCGGCTGTCACCGCCACCCGGGAGGCCACGCAGATATTCGGTGGCTACGGGTTCATGGATGAGACGCCCGTCTCGCGCCACTACCGCGACGCGAAGGTGCTCGAGATCGGTGAGGGAACCAGCGAGATCCAGCGGCTGGTCATCGCCCGCGAGCTCGGGCTTCCGGTCACGTAGCGCGCGAAGCGCCACCAAGCGCGCTGGTAGCGTGGCCGTCCGTGCGACGAGCCCGCCGGACGTGGCCACAGCGCCTGTTGATCACCGTCAACGTCGGGCTGGTGGTCATCTGCCTGGGCTCCGCCGCGGCGCTGACCTACGTGCAGCGCGAGGTGAGCGCCCTCCCACGGATCAGCATCGGTGGGGTGCTCGACGACCGGGCCGCTGCGGGGGAGCCGCAGAACATCCTGCTCGTCGGGGTGGACGACGGGAGTGGCCTGTCGTCCGGAGACCCGGTGCTCATCGGGCGGTCGCACTCGCTCAACACCGACACGATCATGGTGCTCCGCCTCGATCCCCGTTCGGAGAAGGCGCTGTTGCTGTCGCTGCCCCGGGACCTCTGGGTCCCGATTGCGGGGTCGAACTCGAAGGGGCGCATCAACTCGGCGATGGCCATGGGTGGGCCCGAGCGGCTGATCCAGACCATCCAGCAGGATTTCGGCATCCCGATCCACCACTTCGTGCAGGTCGACTTCGCTGGGTTCAAGGAGCTCGTGGCGGCGATCGACGGCGTTCCCATGTACTTCCCGTGGCCGGCCCGCGACCGCCGGACGGGGCTGGCGCAGGACGAGACCGGTTGTGTGACCCTCGACCCCGATCAGGCCTTGGCCTTGGCCCGTAGCCGCCACTTCGAGATCAACGAGGGCAAGGGGTGGAAGGAAGACCCGTCTTCGGACCACGGGCGTATCAGCAGGCAGCAGAGCTTCATCAAGGCTGCACTCAAACGAGCGGTGGCCCGAGGCGTGCGGAACCCGTTCACGCTCTCGCAGCTCATCCAGGTGGCGCAGAAGAACGTCACGCTCGACGACCAGCTCACCACGCAAGACCTGCTCGACCTCGGTTCGCAGTTCCGCGAGTTCGATCCCGACACCCTGGAGGTGTTCACCCCACCGACCCGAGGCGGCTTCGCCGGAGCGGCATCGGTGCTGTTCCTCGACGAGAAGGGCGCCCAGCCGATCTTCGACCGGTTCCGGGGTGTGGACCCCGATTCGGACCTGGTCGCCAGCATCCGGGTGGAGGTGAGGAACGGCTCAGGGCGCAGCGGCCAGGGGCGGCAAGCCCTCGACGCGCTCGGCCGTCTCGGGTTCGTGAGCGTGCGCTCCGTCGACGCTTCGAGCTTCCGAGTCGATCGGACGACCGTGCTCTACCGGCCGGGGAGCGAACGGCAAGCGGCCGAGCTGGCGAGGTATCTCGACGGGGCGGTCGGCTTCGAGATGGATCCGAGCCTGCCCGACGATGTGACGGTCGGCCTGGTCACCGGCACGGACTTCAACTCCGTGAGCGCGGACCCGCGACCCCTCGAGGACTTCCAGGCGTTCCTCGACGCACCGACGACCGCTCCGATGTTGCCGTCCACCACCACCCCTACCGAACAGGCCGAACCTGCCGAGGGCGCGGTGGGCTACGTCCCGATGCCACCGCCCGGGGTCAGCTGCGGCTGATCGACGCGACCCGCGGCAGTTGGTCTCGGCGGCCACCCACCCACGAGTACGATGGCGCCTGCCAGCGAGCCAGGGTGAGGGTGGATGGGAAGCAGGATCGCGGTCATCGGCACGGGGTACGTCGGCCTCACGACGGGCGCGTGCTTCGCCCACCTGGGCCATGACGTCGTCTGCGCCGACGTGGACGAGGCCAAGATCGAACGTCTGCGCAGCGGCGAGGTCCCGATCCTCGAGTCTGGTCTCGAGGAGATGGTGCGGGAGGGCTTGCGGTCGGGCCGGCTCCGGTTCGTGGTCGGCGCGGCTGGCGCGGTCCGCGACGCCGAGTTCGCATACCTGTGCGTCCCGACGCCACAGGGGCTCGATGGGTCGGCCGACCTGAGCTACATCGAAGCCGCGGCGAGGGAGATCGCTCCGCATCTCCCGCCTGCCGCGGTGGTGGTCAACAAGTCGACGGTGCCGGTCGGCTCGACCAGGTTCGTCGAGCAAGCGCTCGGCCGGTCCGACGTGTTCGTGGTCTCCAACCCCGAGTTCCTCAGGGAGGGCTCCGCGGTCACCGACTTCCTCCATCCCGACCGGATCATCATCGGCAGCGACGACCAGAGCGCCGCCATCCGGGTGGCTGCGCTCTACCTCGACGTCCCGGCTCCGTTGATGGTCACCGACCCCGCTTCCGCCGAGACCATCAAGTACGCGAGCAACGCGTTCCTGGCGACCAAGCTTTCGTTCGTCAACGCCATCGCCGCGGTGTGCGAAGCCGTCGGGGCGGATGTCAACGACGTCGTGCTCGGGATGGGCTACGACAAGCGCATCGGGCACGAGTTCCTGAAGCCCGGTCCCGGCTGGGGAGGGAGCTGCTTCCCGAAGGATTCGCGGGCGCTGCTGTACCTCGCCAAGGAGGCCGGGTACCACTTCGACCTGCTCGAAGGGGTGATCTCCGTCAACCATGAGCAGTTCGAACGGGTGGTGGAGAAGATCAGGCGCATGGTGGGCACGCTGGAGGGATCGACGGTCGCGGTGTGGGGGCTCACGTTCAAGGCCAACACCGACGACCTGCGCGAGTCACCCTCACTGGAGATCGTGGGCCGCCTCCTCGACTCGGGCGCGGTGGTGCGGGGGTACGACCCGACGGTCCGCGGGCCGCTCGATCAGCTCCCCGGCCTGCAGGTCTGCGACGATCCGTACGCGGCCTGCGGCGGGGCCGACGTCCTGGCGGTGCTCACCGAGTGGGACGAGTTCAAGTGGCTCGATCTGGACAAGGTGGGTGAGCAGCTCCGCCACCGTCAGGTCGTCGACGGCCGCAACCTCCTCGACCGCAGCGCGCTGGCGCGCCGGGGCTTCCGCTACGAGGGCATCGGGCGCACCTGATGGCCAGGATCGTCGTCACCGGGGGAGCAGGCTTCCTCGGTTCACATCTTGCCGATCATCTCCTCGCCCGGGGCGACGAGGTGATCGCCATCGACAACCTGGTCACCGGATCGGTGGCGAACATCGAGCATCTCTTCGGCGTCGAAGGCTTCACGTTCGTGAAGCACGACGTCAGCGAGTACCTCTGGGTGCCGGGACCGGTCGACGCGGTGCTGCATTTCGCCAGCCCGGCATCACCCAAGGACTACCTGGAGATGCCGATCCAGACGCTCAAGGTCGGCAGCCTGGGTACGCACAACGGCCTCGGCCTGGCCAAGGCCAAGCAGGCGACGTTCATGCTCGCATCCACCAGCGAGGTGTACGGCGATCCTGAGGTGCATCCCCAGCCCGAGAGCTACTGGGGCCACGTCAACCCGGTCGGCCCCCGCGGGGTGTACGACGAGGCCAAGCGGTTCGCCGAAGCGATGACGATGGCGTATCACCGGTACCACGGGATCGATGTGCGCATCGTCCGCATCTTCAACACCTACGGGCCTCGGATGCGTGCCGAAGATGGTCGCGTGGTGTCGAACTTCATCGTCCAGGCTCTCAAGGGCGAACCGATCACCATCTACGGCGACGGCACTCAGACCCGCAGCTTCTGCTACGTCGACGACGAGATCCGGGGATTTCTGGCCCTGCTCGACTCCGGCGAGAGCGGGCCCGTCAACATCGGCAACGACGGGGAGTTCACGGTCCGTGAGCTCGCGGACCTGGTCCTCGAGGTCACCGGCTCCTCGTCAGAGGTCGTCCATGAGCCGCTGCCGGTCGACGATCCCCGCCAGCGCCAGCCTGATCTGACGATGGCCCGGCAGCGGTTGGGGTGGCAACCGGAGATCGGCCTGCGCGAAGGCATCGAGCGCACGGTGACCTACTTCCGCCAGCTCCTCGACGTCTGAGCCGGGGCCATGGCACGGCAGCTACGCGTCGCGGTCACGCTCGAGCAGTGCTGGCACGACGTGCCGGGGGGCACGGCGCGATCGGCTCTGGACGCGGTGAGCGCCATGATCCGCCATGCGCACCTCGATCTGGTGGGGGTCAGCGCCCGCCATCGCCACCCACCCCCGCCCGAATGGCGACCGGAGATCGCGGTGCGGATGCTGCCGCTCCCGCGCCTGGCTCTCTACGAGAGCTGGCATGCCCTGCGCTGGCCGGCCGTCCAGCTGGCGACCGGGCCGGTCGACGTCATCCACGCCACCGGCATGGCCGTGCCGCCCCGATCGGCACCGCTGGTGGTCACCGTGCACGACCTGGGGTTCCTGCACCAACCGGGCCACGTCACCAAACACGGTCTGCGGTTCTTCCGGCGAGCGATCGACCTGGCCAGGCGCGAGGCGGACCTGGTGATCGCGCCCTCGCAGGCCACGATCGACGACTGCGTGGCTCACGGCTTCGACCCGACCCGGCTCCGGCTGGTGCCCTGGGGCATCCGCATCGAGGCCGCCTCGGCATCGGCAGTCGGGCAGGCGCTCACCGCTCGCCGGATCGAACGGCCCTACGTGCTGTGGACCGGGACGGTCGAGCCGCGCAAGAACCTACCGGTGCTGCTGGAGGCGTTCGGCCGACTCGAGGACGACGGTGTGGAGCTGGTGCTGGCCGGCCCTGCCGGATGGAACGAGGATCTCGAGCGGCTGATCGGACCGAGCCTGCGTGACCGGGTGCATGTGCTCGGCTTCGTACCGCCGCCGGACCTCCGCGCGCTGTATGCCGGCGCGAGGCTCTTCTGCCTCCCGAGCATCCGGGAGGGCTTCGGCCTGCCCGTGCTCGAGGCGATGGCTCAGGGGACCCCGGTGGTGACCTCTGCGGGCACGGCGACCGAGGAGGTGGTGGGCGACGCGGGTCTGGTCGTGGATCCCGCCGATGTCGAGGGGCTCGCGCATGCCATGGAGCGGATCCTGCGCGACGACGCGCTCGCCCGCCGGCTCGGCGAGCTGGGTCGGCAGCGGGCTGCCACCTTCACCTGGGAGCGCACCGCCGAGTCGCTCGTGGCTGCCTACGAGGAGGCGGCCGGAAGATGAAGGGATCATCGTCCCATCGCATCGGGTGCAACCTCCTCTGGCTGGTTCCCGGGGTGGTCGGCGGGAGCGAGGAGTACACGGTGGGCATTTTGCGCGCCTGGGTCCGTCAAGCCCACCGCTTCCCCGATCTGGAGCTCGTGCTGTTCGTGAACCAGCGCTTCCCGGCGCGCTACCCGGACCTGGTGCGGGACCTGCGCTGCATCGTGGCGCCGGTGTCGGGACGCTCGAAGCCGCTCCGGGTGGCGGCCGAGAGCACGTGGCTGGCGTGGCGATCGCGCCGGGAGCAGGTGGCGCTCGTCCATCACATGGGTGGCACGATGCCCGCTTGCAGAACAGCTCCCGGTGTCCTCACCATCCACGACCTGCAGCCCTGGGACCTGCCCCAGAACTTCGGCTGGACCAAGCGGGCCTACCTCCGGGTCGCGGTCCCCCGGTCCGCTCGGGCTGCCGTGGCGATCGTCACCCTGAGCAGCTGGGCCGGCCGGGACGTCGCCAGGCAGCTGGCGGTGGATCCCGCTCGGATCACCACGGTACCGCCTGATCTCCCTCGATGCCCCGAACCAGCCACGCCGGCGGGGACCGTGCTGTCAGCATACGACCTGGTCGGTCGCCCGTTCGTCCTCTACCCGGCGATCACCTATCCGCACAAGAACCACGCGACCCTGCTCCGGGCGTTCGCGCTGGCCGTCCGCTCGGACCCGGCGCCCGTGCTGGTGCTCACGGCGGGGAGCGGGCCCGCCGAGCCGGACTGCCGCCGGCTCATCGGTGAGCTCGGCATCGGCCCGCAGGTCCGGCGGACCTACCGGGTCCCGAGCGATCACCTCGACGTGCTCTACCGGGAGGCCACCGCACTAGCGTTCCCGTCACGGTATGAGGGCTTCGGCTTGCCGGTGATCGAAGCGATGAGTCGGGGATGCCCGGTCCTGGCCAGCGACGCGGGCGCGCTGGCGGAGGTAATTGGCGACGGGGGCGAGCTCCTCCCCCCTGACGACGTCGAGGCGTGGGCAGGGGCCATCCGCCGGGTGCTCGACGACGAGCCGTTCCGAGCGGAGCTCTCGCGGCGGGCGCGCTCGCGGGCCTCGACCTTCGAGCGCAGCGACTCGCCCCACCGGCTGGCGGAGGTGTACCGGCGAGCCATCGCCGCCGCGCGGGGGGGTGCCCGGTGACGGCGCGTCGAGCGCTCGAGGTGACCATCCTCTGTCCGCACTTCACGCCGGACGTGGCGCCTACCGGCGAGGTGATGACGAGGATCGCCGCCGAGCTGGTCCAGCGGGGCCACCGGCTGCACGTGGTCACCTCGCTGCCGTGGTACGAGCACCACGCGGTGGAGCCCGGCTGGGAAGGCCAGCTGGTGCGCACGGAACGAGCCGGCTGGGGACGGGTCAGCCGGATCCACCCGTTCCCGACCGACAAGCGCAACATCCCGGCCCGAGCCGTGGCGTTCGGCGGCTTCACCGGATTCGCTACGGCAGTGGCCCTCGGTGGCCCGCGCCCCGATGTCGTCCTCGCCATGTCGCCGCCGCTGACCCTCGGGCTTGCGGGATGGGTCGTCAGCAGGGTGCACCGAGTGCCGCTGGTGTTCAACATCCAGGACGTGTTCCCCGACGTCGCGGTCGAGCTCGGCCTGCTCACCGGGCGACGGGTCATCGCCGCGGCGCGGCACCTGGAGCGCATCTCCTATCGGCGGTCCGACGTGGTCACCGTCCTGTCGGACGACCTGGCGGAGAACGTGAAGGCGAAGATCACACAGGGCCTGCACGGTCGGGCCGCGGCCCGGCAGGCCGCGAAGGTGCACGTCATCCCCAACTTCGTCGACACCGGCTGGATCACTCCCGGGCCGAAAGAGAACCGCTACCGCGCCCTCAACGGTCTGGAAGGCAAGCGGGTGGTCATGTACGCGGGCAATGTGGGTCTCTCGCAGTCGCTCGAGCTGCTCCTCGACGCAGCGGCGGCGATGGTCGATGAGCCCGGAGTGGTGTTCGTCATCAATGGCGGCGGGGCTGCTCGCCCCGAGCTGGAACGACGCGCCCAGGGGATGTCCAACGTCCGCTTCATCGACATGCAGCCGAAGGAACGGCTCCCCGAGGTCCTGGCTGCGGCGGACGTCCACGTGGTGCCGCTCAAGAAGGGCCTGGCGTGGTCGAGCGTCCCGAGCAAGCTCTACTCGATCCTCGCCGCGGGTCGGCCGATCGTGGCCAGCGTCGACCCCGGTACCGAGGTGGCCCGGACGGTCGAGCGGGCGGGCGCCGGCCTGGCCGTCCCCCCGGGGGACCCGGAGTCGTTCACGAAGGCCATCCGGCGCCTGCTGGACGCGCCTGATGAAGCTGCCGCCATGGGCTCGTCGGGAAGGCGCTTCGTCGAGTCCTGGGCGTCGCCGGCTGCGGTGGCAGGAGCGTACGAGCAGCTCTTGTTCACCCTGCGCGCCGGAATGCCGAGCCGTGGCGACTAGCGTGGTCGTGCTATGGGCAAGGCATCCTCCTCCAAGAAGGTGGCGCGCGCCGCGAGAGCCGGTGGGTCCGTCCGGCCCTCCCAACGCAAGTTCGTGTTCCCGCTCGCGGTCTTCGCCATCGTCGTGCTCGGTGTCGGCCTGATCTGGTTCGCACGTGGTGAGTCGGGGCTCGACCCGGCCAGCGCGTCACCGCCCACCTCGAAGGACCACTGGCACAACGCGTACGGCTTCTACGTGTGCAACGCCTTCGGTGCTCCCCTCACCGACGTCAAGAACGACACCACGGGCATCCACACCCACGGAGACGGCTTGATCCACATCCACCCCTTCAGCGATAGCCACGGCGGCAAGAACGCGACGCTCGCCAAGTGGGGCGACATGGTCGGGGTGACCTTCGGTTCGAGCTCGATCACCATGCCCGATGGCACCAAGTACGAGAACGGCATGGACTGCGACGGTCAGCCCGCCAACCTGAAGGTCTATGTCTGGCCAGCGGACGATCCCAACGCAGAGCCGACGGTCTACGACCGCGACTTCGGCAAGGTGCAGTTGAAGGCCGACCGCGACGCGATCACGATCGCCATCGTCCCGGATGGGGCCGAGGTGCCTCGCCCACCCAGCCTCTCCAACCTCGACAATCCCGTCGACCTCCCCGGCGGCGGCTCGCCGACGTCGACCATCGCGCTGGACGGCTCGACCCAGCCGAGCTCGGTGGTCCAGGGGGAGACCGACACCGGCGCGACGGTCACCATCCCCTCCCAGGACCCGACCCCGAGTGAGCCTTCCACGACAACGCCAGCCACGGCGACCCCGTGAGAGCCGTCGTCCTGGTCGGCGGCTTCGGGACGCGGCTGCGACCGTTGACCTCGACCATCCCGAAGCAGATGCTCCCGATCGTGGGCCGACCGATGATCGAACGCGTCATCGAGGCGCTGAGCCGGCACGGTGTGACCGACGCGATCCTCTCCCTCGGGTACCGGCCGGATGCGTTCCTCGAGGCGTACCCGGACGACGTCTGTGCCGGGGTCAGGCTGCACTACGCGGTGGAAGCTGAACCGCTCGACACGGCCGGCGCGGTGCGGTTCGCTGCGGAGGAAGGCGGGATCGACAGCACCTTCCTGGTGGTGAACGGTGACGTGCTCACCGACCTGGACATCTCCGAGCTGTGGCGTGTGCACCGCGAGCGCAACGCGGAGGGCACGATCGCCCTCACGCCGGTCGACGACCCGAGCCGCTACGGCGTGGTCCCCATCGACCAGGACGGCCGGGTGGAGGCCTTCATCGAGAAGCCGCCGCCGGGCGAGGCGCCGAGTCACTGGATCAACGCCGGCACCTACGTACTCGAGCCCTCGGTCCTCGAGCGGATCCCTGCCGGCCGGAGGGTGTCGATCGAGCGGGAGACCTTCCCGGCCATGGTCGCGGATCGATCGCTGTTCGCGCTCCAGAGCGATGCGTACTGGGTCGATGCCGGCACCCCGGCTACCTACCTGCAGGTGCAACTCGACCTCATCGACGGGGTGCGCGGTGTACCGGAACCAGCGATCGCCGCGTCCGCGGCGGTGAGTGAACAGGCAGACGTCGAGCATTCGATCGTGATGGACGGGGCGCGGATCGACGCCGGGGCGCGGGTCGTCGACTCCGCGGTCCTGCCAGGCGCCCGGATCGCTGTGGGGGCGACCGTGATGCGGTCCATCGTCGGCCCCGATGCGGTCGTGGGTGAGGGCGCGGTCCTCGACGAGCTGACCGTGGTGGGAGGGGCGATGACGGTGGATCCAGGCCTGAAGGCGCACGGCGCCCGGATACCCATGGAGACGACATGAAGACAATCGTCACCGGCGGCGCGGGCTTCATCGGCAGCCATCTCGTCGATCGGCTGCTCGCCGAGGGCCACGACGTCGATGTCGTGGACAGCCTCTGGACCGGCAACCTCGCGAACCTCGAGCCCGCCCGGCGTGCCCACGGCGATCGCCTGAGGTTCCACCACCTCGACATCCGGGACGCGACCCTGGTCGAGCTCATCGAAGCTCGCGCTCCTGAGGTGGTGTTCCACCTGGCCGCCCAGGCCGACGTTCGGGTGTCGGTGGCTCGGCCCGTGTTCGATGCCGAGGTCAACGTCATCGGCAGCCTGCAGGTGATGGAGGGCGCTCGGCGTGCCGGAGCCCGCAAGGTGGTGGTGGCCTCCAGCGGAGGGACGATCTACGGCGAGCCGAGCCCGGACGCGCTGCCGGTCACCGAGGACCATCCCCAGCACCCGACATCCCCGTACGGCGTCGCCAAGAAGGTGGTCGACGATTACCTGTTCTGCTACCACGCGTTGCATGGCCTGGCGTTCACGGCACTGGCGCTGGCCAACGTCTACGGGCCGCGCCAGGACCCCAACGGCGAGGCAGGGGTGGTGGCCATCTTCGCCGGACGACTCCTGTCGGGAAAGCCGTGCACCATCTTCGGTGACGGCGAGCAGACCCGCGACTTCGTCTACGTCGCCGACGTCGTGGACGCGTTCGTGCGGTCGGTGACCGACGGTGACGGGATGCTCCTCAACATCGGCACCGGTGTGGAGACCACGGTCAACGAGCTCTACGACTCCATGGCCCGTGCCGCCGGGGTCGAACAGCCCGCCCGCCACGCCCCTCCCCGAGCAGGGGAGCTGGCCCGTTCCGCGCTCGACCCCGCACTGGCCGGCAAGATCCTCGGCTGGACGCCCCGGACCGATCTGGACACGGGCACGGTCGCGGTCCTCGACTGGTTCCGAGCACAGCGTCCCGCTTAGCGGAAGAGATCCTCGCCGGGCGCTCTCACCAGCTCGCCCCGGACGCTCGAGTCGCGCAGCCATGCCCGGTCGATGCCCCGCAGGATCGCGACCGGGATGCCTGTGGCCTTCCCCATCACCAGCTCGGCGGCGGCGGCGAGCTCATCGGCGATCGCCACCTCGGTGACCTGCAGCTCGCGACCGAACGAGTCGGTCGATCCGCGCAGGTCGACGATCGCCGCCACGCCCGCGCAGCCGATGGCGACGTCGACGACCCCGCGACGCCAGGCTCGCCCGAACGTGTCGGACACGACCACGGCCACCTCGACGCCCGCCTTGCCCCGGATCCCGTCGCGAATGCGCCGAGCAGATCGGTCTGGGTCAGCTGGCAGGAGCGCGGCCTGGCCCCGGGCCACGTTGGAGAGGTCGATGCCGGCATTCGCGCACACGAACCCGTGCGCCGTCTCGCTGATGACCAGGTCGCCCCGGCGGCGCAGCACCCGGACCGATTCCTGCTCCACCAGCGTCTTGTGGCTGGTGGGGTTCGTCGGGTCGATCGGCACCAGGCGGTTCTCGGCTTTCGAGACGACCTTCTGGGTCACGACCAGCACGTCGCCATCCTGTAGTGCCGTCACCTCGTCGCGCGCTGCGGTCGAGACGATGATGGAGGCAAGGTCATCGCCGGGCGCGACCTCGGGGATGCCCGCCAGCCCGAAGATCTCGATGCGGTTCACGTGACGCCCCGGGCTGTGCGCAGGACGGTCTCGGCGAGGACCGATGCAGCGTGCAGGTCCGACATGATGGCGGGTGCGGTGACGCAGCGAAGTCCTTCCTCCTCGACGGCGGGAGCCAACTCACGGTCGGCTTCGTCCACCACGAGGGTGGCGGCGATCTCCCGGTAGAGACGGGCCACCCCTACGACGGTCGGCTCGTGGCCGAGCTCGCTCATCAACCGGTCAGCGGGCCCCTTCAGGGCAGCGCCGGCGACGATGGGGGACACGGCCACCACCCGATCGCGCCGAGCGGCGATCGCGTCCCGGATCCCCGGTACGGCGAGGATCGGGTCGATCGACACCAGCGGGTTCGAGGGCGCGACCACCACGGTGTCGGCGCCGGTGATGGCGTCGAGCACCCCGGGGGCGGGTCGAGCGGTGGTGGCGCCGTCGAAGCGGAGGGCGGACACCCGCACGGCGTGTCGGCGCTGGACGAAGTACTCCTGGAAGCCGACCTCGAGCCCCCCCTCGTCGGGAAGAGTGACCATGGTGCGGAGGCGATCGTCGGTGGCCGGGACGATCGCTACCTCGACGTCCCAGGCGCGGGCGATCTCGCCTGTCACGATCGACAGGGGTGCGCCGTCGAGCAGCCGCTGCGTGCGGTAGAGGTGGGTGCCCAGATCGAGGTCCCCGAGCCGGAACCAGCTCGCACCCCCGTAACGCTCCAGCGCCTCCATCGCCCGCCAGCTCTCGTCGGCCAGCCCCCAGCCGCGCTCGGGGTCCGCGGCACCGGCGAGCGTGTAGGTCACGGTGTCGATGTCGGGGCTGACGTGCAGCCCGTGCAGCTCGAGGTCGTCGCCCACGTTGACGATGGCCGTGATACTGGCCGGCTCCGCCACCTGCACCAGCCCGGTGAGGAACCGGGCGGCTCCGACACCCCCGGCGATGACGGCGATCATCCGGTCGCTCCCCGGCGTCAACGACCGGGCCGGCCTCGGTCCGAGAGCAGGGCCAGGTCGGCGTCGACCATCAGGTGCACCAGCTCCTCGAATGAGGTCTTCGGCTTCCAGCCGAGCACCGCCCGGGCCTTGGAAGCATCCCCGACGAGGAGATCGACCTCCGCCGGGCGGAAGAAGCGCTCGTCCTGCACGACGAAGTCCTCGTAGTCGAGGCCGACGTGGCCGAAGGCGAGCTCGCAGAACTCGCGCACCGAGTGGGTCTCGCCGGTGGCGATGACGTAGTCGTCGGCCGCGTCCTGCTGGAGCATCAGCCACATCGCCTCGACGTAGTCACCGGCGTAGCCCCAGTCGCGCTGCGCCTCGAGGTTGCCGAGGCGCAGCTCGTCGTCGAGCCCGAGCTTGATGCGGGCCACTCCGTGGGAGATCTTGCGGGTCACGAATTCCAAGCCCCGCCGGCTCGACTCGTGGTTGAAGAGGATGCCGCTCGTCGCGTGCAGCTGGTAGGACTCCCGGTAGTTGACCGTGATCCAGTGCCCGTAGACCTTCGCCACGCCGTAGGGGCTGCGAGGGTAGAAGGGTGTGCGCTCGTTCTGGGGCACCTCGACGACCTTGCCGAACATCTCGCTGCTGCTCGCCTGGTAGAAGCGGATGTCGGGGTCGACGAGGCGGATCGCATCGAGTAGGCGGGTGACACCGAGGGCGGTGGTCTCGCCGGTCAGCACCGGTTGACCGAACGAGGTCTGGACGAACGACTGCGCGGCGAGGTTGTAGACCTCATGGGGCCGGTGGCTGCGCAGCACCTCGATCAGCGAGGCCTCGTCGAGGAGATCGCCCGGCACCAGTGTGAGGCGGTCCTGGATGTGGCTGATCCGCTCGAAGGTGACGGTGCTGGACCGCCTGACCATGCCGGTCACCTCGTAGCCCTTCTCCAGCAACAACTCTGCCAGGTAGGACCCGTCCTGGCCGGTGATCCCGGTGATGAGCGCGCGTCGGGCCATGGGTGTACGTCCTATCGTGGTTCGGGCCGGTTGTCTGCTAAGTGGGTTGGCACGTGAACGAGAACCTCGGTCGCCGCATCGCGGAGCTTCGGGGCAAGGCCGGGTTGACCCAGCAGGAGCTGGCCGAGCGCCTGGCGGTCTCCCGGGTGACGGTGTCGCACCTCGAGGCCGGCCTGACCATCCCGGGAGAGCGCACCGTCGCACTGCTGGCCAGCGTCTTCCAGCTCGAACCGCACGAGCTGGTCGCCGGCACGTCGTACCCCGCCGCCAAGGCTGAACGCTTGCCCGTGGTGGTGGCCCGTTACACGGAGGTGGCCCACCAGCTCGCACTGCTCGACAACGACCTCGCCTGGTTGGAGCACGTGCCAGCGAGGCACAGCCAGGCGGTCATCGCTCGTTGGGAGTCGGTGCTCGCCGACCTCGCCGAGGTGACCCACGACGAGCGGGAGCGACGAGCGTTGCGGGAAGCCCGGGAGCGGTTGCGCTCGCTGCGGGCCAGCCCACACGAGCGTTAGGCCCCGACGCGGGCGCGCCACTCATCGAGCACGTCCGCGAGGGTCTCGTGGAGGGGGATCCGTGGTTCCCACCCGGTGTCCTTGTGCAGCTTGGTGTAGTCGCCCCGCAGGATGGGGACGTCGACCGGTCGCTGGAGGTCGGGATCGCCCTCGAGGCGCATAGGCCGGGAAGCCATGCCCACCAGCCGGTCCGCGAGCTCGCTGATCGCGATGTCGACCCCTCGGCACACGTTGTAGGCCTCCCCCGGTTCCCCGTCGAGCACGAGCAACCGGTACGCGCGCACGACGTCACGGACATCGGTGAAGTCGCGCCGGGGCGTGAGGTTGCCTACGGGGACCACCTCCCGCCCTTCGAGCTCGTTGCGGGCGATGCGCTCGGCGAGCGCCGGGCATACGAAGCGGTTGCTCTGCCCGGGACCGAGGTGGTTGAACGCGCGGGCCCGCACGACGGCGATCCGATAGCCGAGCCACGCCTGGAGCCCGAGGTAGTCGGCGGCGATCTTGCTCGCGGCGTACGGGGTGATCGGGCGCAGCGGGGACTCCTCCGTCAGCGGGAGCTCCGCCAGTGACACCTTGCCGTACACGTCCGCGCTGGTCACGACGAGCACCCTCGCGCCCAGCCCCCGGCACGCGAGCAGCAGGTTGAGCGTCCCCTCGGCGTTCACCCGGAACGTGTCGATCGGCTGCTCCCAGGAGGCGCCCACGTCGCTCCATCCCCCCAGGTGGTAGACGGCGTCAGGCGCCTCGTCCCGCACTAGCGCCGCCAGGCCCTCAGCGTCGAGGAGGTCCGGATGCCCGGCGTGGCGATCGATCCCGACGACCTCGTCGCCCATCGCGGCCAGGTGCGCGGTGAGGTGGCGCCCGACGAAGCCCGCCGCACCGGTGACCAGCGCCTTCATCGGATCATCATGCCGCGTCGGCGATCCGGTGGTAGAGCCTGGCGAGCTGCTCGGCGGTGTCCTGCCAGGAGAACAGCTCGGCCCGGGCCTTCCCCCGCAGCCGGAGTTGATCCGCCAACTCCTCGTCGGTGAGCACCTCTTCCAGTGCGTGCGCCAGCGCCTGGTCGTCGCCCGGCTCGACGCAGCGGGCCGCGTCCCCCACCACCTCGGGGATGCCGCCGGTGCGGGTGGTCACCACCGGGGTCCCCGCCGCCATGGCCTCGAGGGGCGGGAGGCCGAACCCTTCGTACACCGACGGGTAGGCCAGCACCGCGGCTCCGCGCAGCAGGGCGGCGCGCTGGGTCTCGCTCACCCAGCCGAGGCGCACGATCCGGGATCGATGCGCAGCCTGGTCGATCGCCGCGTCCAGTGCCACCGTGCCCCAACCGTCCGGTCCGGCAATGACCAGGCGGACCTCCGGCAGTCCCGCGGCGACGGCATCGAAGGCCGCCACCAGCCCGGGGAGGTTCTTGCGCGGCTCGATGGTGCCGAGCGCCAGCACGTAGCGGTCGCACCCCGCGAGCTGCCTGCCCGAGGCCGGATCGGCATCGGGTACCGGACTCACACCGTTGGGGATGGTCACCACCTTGGCCGGCTCCGCGCCGAGCAGCTCCACGACCTCGGCGGCGACGAACCGCGAGACGGTGTGGATCCACGCGCCGCGGCCGATGGCACGCCTGATGAGCGCGGGGAACTGCAGCGTGTCGCTGGTGCAGTACTCGGGGTATCGCAGGATGGTGAGGTCGTGGACGGTGATGAGCTCGGCCGCTCGCCAGGCCGGCGGGGCGAGGAAGTTCGGTCCGTGGACCACCTCCACCCGGCCCGACCAGCACTCGACCGGGGGGATGCGCCCGTGCCGCCAGAGGAACCGAAGCGGTGGACCGAGCATCGGGAACGGGGAGACCGCGATGCCGGGGGGGAGCACGGCTCGCAGCTTCGTCCGGGCCCGCGGCCAGTAGCCGAACGCCGAGATCCGGAGGTCGGGTCGCCGGGCGAGGCGGAAGATCGTCTCCTCGACGAACCGCCCGACGCCCGTGCGGGTGTCGAGCAGCGCCACGGCGTCGAGCGCGACGCGTACCGGTCGGTCGATGTTCATGCGATCGGGACAGCCGCTGGCGGGACCGTTCAGGCGCGATCTTCGCGGCCGAGCAGGCCGTCCATCAACCGCCGCGGCCCGTCGAGCTGCTGTTCGAGGGACTTCTCGAGCTCACGCCGCCGCACCTGGAGCTTCTGGAAGGCGATCACGCCGAACCCGACGGTGACGTACACGGTGTCGCGGAAGAGCCTCAACGCATCGTGACCCACCCCGCGAACGCTACCGGCGCGAGCCGGAGGGTCACAAAGGCCCCGGTACGGCGACCCGAGGGGTGAACCAGCGGCGCGCTATCGGGGGGTAGCCTGCCAGGACCGTGAGTCCCTCCGCCGACGAAGCGCCTGACCCTGCCGCGCCCGATCAACCGGAGCAGGGTGCCGCCCCGCTCCCTCCTCCGGTAGTGATCGTCATCGTGGCCCACAACCCGGGACCCTGGTTCGAGGACACCCTGCACAGCGTCGCCGCGCAGCAGTACGGGAACACGTCGGTGTTGGTGATCGACGCCGGTGGCACCGCGGACCTCCAACCACGTATCGCTCCCATCCTGCCGGATGCGCTGTTGCGCCGGATCGAGCGCAACGACGGGTTCGGTGCGGCGTGCAACACCGTGCTCACCGCGGTGCAGGGAGCGGCGTTCTACCTCTTCTGCCACGACGACGTGCGGCTGGCGCCCGACGTGGTGCAGGTGCTGGTGGAAGAGGCGTTCCGCTCCAACGCGGGCATCGTCGGGCCGAAGATCGTGGACTGGCGCGCGCCGGAGCGGCTGTTGCAGGTCGGTATGGGCGCGGACCGGTTCGGCCACCCCGCGCCCTACGTCGATCGGGGCGAGCTGGACCAGGCACAGCACGACGCCGTTCGTGACGTCTTCTACATCCCCGGTGCGGCGACGTTGGTACGGGCCGACCTGTTCGCGGCCCTGGGCGGGTTCGACCCGGGCATCTCCTTCCACGGTGATGATCTCGACTTGTGCTGGCGAGCGCATGTGGTGGGTGCGAGGGTCGTGGTCGCCCCGGCCGCTCGGGTCGCGCACCTCGAAGCCCTCGGCGCGCGCCGGCCCGCCGATGATCGTCGCCGCCTCCAGATGCGGCATCGCCTCCGGGCCATGAGGGTGTCCACCACCTGGTGGACGCGGGCCCGCACCGTTCCGCGCGCCGCCCTGCTGGCGATCCTCGAGGTCGTCTACGCGACCCTCATCGGGCGGTTCGGCCAGGCGCGCGACGTCCTGAGCGCCTGGCTCTGGAACGCCCGCCGCGGCGGTGAGGTCCGCTCGCGCCGCAAGGCGCTCGCGGCCGTACGCACCGTCCCCGACCGGGAGGTCAGCCAGCTGCAGGCACGGGGCAGCGCCCGGCTCGCCGCGTTCCTCCGTGGCCAGCTGGGCTCGTCGGACGACCCGCTCACCTCCATCGCCGGTGCTGGGCGCGACCTGGCAACGACGATGCGGTCCTCGCGCGCCCGCACCACCGTGCTCGCCTGGGTAGTGGCGGCGCTCGTGCTGGTGATCGGCAGCCGCGACCTGATCTTCGGTCGCCTGTCGGCCATCGGCGATCTGCCGGTGCTCGGTAGCTCGGCGACCGATTTAGTCGCGCAGTGGGCCAGCGGCTACCGGGCGGTGGGCCTGGGAGCCGAGACCACGAACCCGACCGCTCTCGGGCTCGTCGGCCTCCTCGGCTTCCCGCTGTTCGGGGCCATGTCCCTGCTGCGCAAGCTGGTCCTGCTCGGCATGATCCCGCTGGGCGCGGCAGGGACGTGGCGATTGTGCAAGCCCATCGGTTCCCGTCGCTCCCGCGTGGTGGGCTTGATCGTCTACCTCTGCATCCCGCTGCCCTACAACTCGATCGCCACGGGGGAGTGGGGCGGGCTGGTGCTCTACGGGCTCACGCCGTGGATCGTCGGCCAACTCGCCAAGGCTGGGGGTCTTGCTCCGTTCGGTCCCCTCGGGGGCCGGGCGGGCCCGGGGGTCCGGCCCCGCCCGCTGGTGCAGCGGGTCGTGATGGTCGGGGTCCTCACCGCCCTCGGCGGCATGGTCTTCCCGATCACCGTCGTGGTCGTCCCCGCCGGCGGGGTCGCCCTCGTCGTGGGTGGCCTGCTCGCCGGCCAGTGGGCTGGCGCGTGGCGGGTGCTGGTCGCCTCCGTCGCTGGAGCGCTCGTGGCCGTCGTGCTCCTCGCACCCTGGTCGGCTTCCCTGCTCAGCAAGGGGTGGGCGGAGGTGCTCGCCACATCCGCCGTCGGGCAGAGCCCTCTGGGTCTCCAGGATCTGCTCCGGTTCCGCACGGGGCCGTTCGGCGCTGGCATCCTCGGGTACGCCACGCTGGTGGTGGCGGCCTTGCCGCTGGTCATCGGTCGGGACTGGCGGCTCTCCTGGGCGGTCCGGGGCTGGGCGACGGCCGCGGCCTCGTTCAGCGTGGTTTGGGTCATGTCACAGGGGTGGCTCCCCGCCGACTTGGCTCCGGCATCGCTGTTGCTGGCGCCGGCAGCGGTGGGCCTCGCGCTGGCATCGGCCCTGGGCATGGCTGCCTTCGAGGTGGACCTACCCGACTACCACTTCGGTTGGCGCCAGATCGGATCGCTGCTCGCTGGCGCCGCCCTGGTGCTGGCCACGTTCCCCATCATCGGGGGAGCGGTCGGTGGACGATGGGAGCAGCCGGCCGGTGACTACGACCGTACTCTGAGCTTCCTGGACAAAGAAGGTGAGGAAGCCCCCTTCCGGGTGCTCTGGGTCGGTGAGGCCTCGGTCCTGCCGCTGGCCGGCTGGCAGCTGGACCCCTCCACGGTCGACCGGCTCGCGCCAGGTGCCCGCCTCGCCTACGCCACGTCCGCCGACGGAACCCCGAGGGTCGGCGACCGGTGGAGCACGACGGATGGTCCCACTCCGCTCGTGGGCGAGGCGCTGGCGACGGCTGCCGCCGGTGGCACCAGCCGGCTCGGCGCGCTCCTGGCCCCGATGGGGATCCGCTACATCGTCGTGCCCCAGGCGCTCGCTCCGGAGCCCTACAGCGAGCCTTCCTACGACGCTTCGGGCCTGCGGGCGCTGTTCGAGTCTCAGCTCGACCTCTCGGCGGTCACCGCCGCGGGGGTCGTGGTCTACCAGAACGACGTCTGGGGACCGACCCGGGCGTTGCTGGCGGCCGGTACGGAGATCCCCGGGGACGCCGTCCCTCCCACCGATCGGGTCCTTCCCCAGGTAGAAGGGGCTCCGGTGGCGTTGCCGGAGAGGGTGGGGGTCGAGCGCTTCGAGGGGGGCATCGACCAGCCGGCCACCGTCTACCTGGCGGAGGCCTCCAGCGATCGCTGGGTGCTGGAGGCGGGCGGTGCGGCTGCGGACCGTACGACCGCCCTGGGTTGGGCGAATGCGTTCACGGTCGACACCCCGGCGGATGCGACGTTGCGCTTCGACACCCCGCCGGTCCGCAGGTTGATGCTGGCCGGCCAGGTGCTGTTGTGGCTGGTGGCCATCGGGTACCTGCTGAGGGTGCGCGTCGTGCATGATGAGCGCCGACCGCTCCGGGAGACCGGGCGGGTACCGGAGTCGACGTCATGAGGTCCTGGCGCTGGCCGGCACTGCTGCTCCTCGCCGTGCTGCTCGCGGGTGCCACGGTGGCCGAGCGCCGCCAGACGGCTGGCGAGGCGCCGGCGGGCCAGCAGCCGTTCGATCAGGCGGTGCCGGTGGCGTCGCCGGCGGGCGCGGTCGGCTCGACCTGGTACTGCGCGGGGGGTACGGCCACCGGGTCCCAGGAAGGGCTGGCGGAGCACGTGGTCCACGTGGCCAACACCTCGGACGTCGCCGTCACGGCCCGCCTGACCGCCTACCCCAGTGAGGGGCGGCCGGCGACGAGGACGATCGACGTGGCGCCCCGGTCCCGGGTCGCCGTCTCCCTGGCGGAGCTCGTGACCGCCCCGTTCGCCGCCGCGCTGGTCGAGGTGAGAGGCGGGGGCGTGGCGGTCGAGCACGAGCTCACCGGTCCCAGCGGTCGGGCGTTCGGTGCGTGTGCGTCGGCTCCCTCGAACACGTGGTACTTCCCTGCGGGCACGACCCGGGCGGGCACCCGTATGGTGCTGGCCCTGTTCAACCCCTTTGCAGGCGACGCCGTGGTCGACATCACGTTCGACACCGATGACGGGACCCGGACCCCGCAGGCCTACCAGGCGCTGGTGGTTCCGGGCGGGCGCCTGCTGGCCGTCGACGTGAGCGAGGTGGTGACCTTGCGGGCAGAGGTCGCTGCCGAGGTCAGGGCCCGGTCCGGCCGGCTGGTGGTCGACCAGATCCAGTCGGGTGACGGCAGCGAGGGCGCCCCGAAGGGTCTGGCCGTCACCCTCGGCGCCTCCGCGCCGGCGGAGACCTGGCTCTTTCCCGACGGGGTGGGCGCCAGCGGGTACGCGGAGACGATCGCCCTCTACAACCCCGGCGAGACCACCGCCGAGGTGGACGTGCAGGTTCTGCTCGACGACCCCGACCTCAACGGGATCCCGGAGCCCTTCGAGGTAAGCGTGGGCCCGCGTCGGTCGATGACCATCGACATCCTCGGCGACGGTCGGGTACCCGTCGGTGTGGGGCACGCCATCGTGGTGCGTAGCCGGAACGGCCAGCCGGTAGCCGCCGAGCGAGCCGTCGTCGGTTCTTCTGAAGCGGCTCAGCCCGGCTGGAGCTTCACGGTCGGTGCCCCGGTGCTGGCCAGCCGCTGGATCGTGCCGGTGGCGTCGGCTGGCGGTACCTCGGGGGCGGCCGTGGTCGTACTCAACCCATCGGCGACCGAGACCGCCCGGTTCACGATGGAAGCGATGGGCGACGGGCGCGCCACCGTGCCCGAGGGGTTCGCCGACGTGGAGCTCGCGCCCGGCGAGCGGCGGATCTTCGACCTCGGCAGTGACGCGCTCGGGTTCCGGGCGTTGATGGTGGTGATCGACGGGGAGGGAACCGTGGTGGGGGAGTCACGGTTCGGCTTCTCGCGGGGCTCGGATCTCTCCTACCTCCTCGCGGTGCCCGTGGGTGACACGGTCGCTCCCGCGGTGGGGACGGTGGGCGAGCTCACCCCCGACGAGATCATCCTCGGAGGCTGACCGTGGAGCGGGTGCTGCTCGCGGCGGCGCTGATCGCCGTCGCGGCGCTGGTGGCGGTGCTGATCCAGCGGCGGCAGCCGTCGCCGGAGGCGGCCCCGAGCTTCGCGGTGCCCGAGCGGGTCGATCGTGGTGAGCTCGCCGGATCGGATCGTCCGTGGCTGCTGGCCGTGTTCACCTCGAACACCTGCAGCACCTGTGAGGAGGTCGTCGGTGAGCTCGCACCGCTCGCGGGTCCCGACGTGGCGTTCGCGGAGATCGAGGTGGGCGCGGCCCGGGCGCTGCACGAACGCTACGCGATCGGCGCCGTGCCCCTCCTGCTGATCGTCGATGCGCACGGCAACGTCCGCCGCCACGCGTTTGGTCCGATCACCCGCCGCGAGGTGGAGACGCTGCTGGACGCGCTCCGACAGGAGCGCTGAGCGCCCGACCGGTCGGGCCGGAGCGGATCAGCCGGCGCCCGGAGGCACCGATGCGTGAGGCGACCCCACCGGCGCGTCGGCCTCGGCCGCGTCATCCGACGTCTCATCCGCTGGCGGCGTCGGTGCGGCCCGGTCGCGGGCGAGCTCGATGAGGCGGGTCACCTCCGCCCCGTCGATGGTCTCGTGCTCGAGGAGGGCCCGGGCGACGAGGTCGAGGCCCTTGCGGTTCTCGGTGAGGATCGTGCGGCAGCGTTCCTCCTGCTCCCGCAGGATTCGCTCGACCTCCTCGTCGATGACCCTGGCCGTGTCGTCGCTGTAGTCACGGGTGTGCATGAGGTCCTCGCCGAGGAAGACCTGGCCCTGGGAGCCCCAGGCCATGGGGCCGACCCGGGCGCTCATGCCCCACTCGCGCACCATCTTGCGGGCCAGCTCGGTGGCGCCGACGAGGTCGTTGTTGGCGCCGGTCGAGATGACACCGAACACGAGCTCCTCGGCGATGCGCCCTCCCATGCGCACCACGAGTGAGTCCTCGATGTAGTCCTGCCGGTAGATGTGGCGATCCTCTTCGGGGAGCTGCATGGTGACACCCAGCGCCATACCGGAGGGGATGATGGTGACCTTGTGGAGCGGGTCAGCCGTCGGTAGGACGGCGGCGCACACCGCGTGGCCGGCCTCGTGGTACGCGATGGCCTCCTTCTCCTCGTCGGAGAGGGCCATCGACTCCCGGCGCTGCCCCATCACCACCCGGTCGCGGGCCATGTCGAAGTGGCGGGCATGGATCTGCTCCGCGCCCTCGCGCACGGCGAAGAGCGCCGCTTCGTTCACCAGGTTGGCGAGATCGGCCCCACTCATGCCGGGGGTGCCCCGGGCGACGAGATCGAGGTCCACGTCGGGAGCGATCTTCTTGTGCCTGACGTGGACGTCGAGGATCCGGCGACGGTCTTCCAGCTCGGGGAGGGGGACGACCACCTGACGGTCGAACCGGCCGGGCCGCAGCAGTGCCGGGTCGAGGATGTCGGGCCGGTTCGTGGCCGCCATCATCACGATCCCCGCGCTGACCTCGAAGCCGTCCATCTCCGCCAGCATCTGGTTGAGGGTCTGCTCCCGCTCGTCGTGGCCGCCGCCGAGGCCTGCCCCGCGCTTGCGGCCGATCGAGTCGATCTCGTCGATGAAGATGATGGCCCGCCCCATCTTGCGGGCCGACTGGAACAGGTCACGTACCCGGCTGGCGCCGACGCCGACGAACATCTCCATGAAGTCGGAACCGGTCACGGAGAGGAAGGGGACACCGGCCTCGCCGGCCACTGCCCTGGCGATCAAGGTCTTGCCGGTGCCAGGCGGGCCGACCAGCAGCACGCCCTTGGGGATGCGGGCGCCGATCTCGCTGAACCGTTCGGGGTGCTTCAGGAAGTCGACCACCTCGGTGATCTCCTGCTTCACGCCCTCGTATCCGGCGACGTCAGCGAACGTCGTGCCCGGTCGCTCGGTGCTGTATGTCTTCGCCCGGGACCGACCGATGGACATGATCCCGCCCATCTGGGAGCTCGCCCGCCGTTGCATCCAGGCGAAGAAGAGCACGATCAAGCCGAAGAAGATGATGAGTGGCAGCACCTGCTCGAGCAGCCCCGTCGTGGGGGTTTCGAACTTCACGTCCTGCTTGGCCATCAGGTCGAGGTCCCCGTCGGGTGGCTTGACCGGACCGGTGGCGTGGAACTCGGTGCCGTCGGTGAGGGTGCCGCTGATGTTGCCGTTGCTGTTGTTGAAGGTCGCGTCCTGAACCTGCTGGGCTTGGAGCTTGTCGATGAACTCGCCGTAGCTGATCTCGGTACCCGAGGACCGCTGCACGAGCTGGGGCAGGAAGAGCGCCAGCAACACGACCCCCAGCAGGACCCAGACCATCCACTTGGGCCACCCCTGCTCGCCGCCGAGGCGCCCCTGGCCGCGACCGTCGGGGCCGGGCGGGGGAGGAGGGCTGTCCGGGCTCATGCCGTCAAGGTTAGAAGACCTCGGCCCGAAAACCCGCCGCGGGTCGCACGGGCCAACGCGCGACGGTGAGCATGCGCGGTCGAGGACGTGCTCAGCTCGCCTCGCGCACCAGGCTCGGCACGAGGTTCCGGCGGTCGCGCAGCTCCCAGCCGTTGGGCACCGAGAACCCGTCGGCGTGGCGCCGGCACAGGTCGTACGTGGAGGGATGGGGCTCGGCGGTGAGCTCGACGAGCCACACCGTGCGCTCGGCGTAGGCGTACCCGAAGGTCGACGAAGCGCTCTCGGCGCATCCGGGGCGGGCACACTGGCGGGTCATGGGTCATGACGCTACCGGGTGCCCCCGGCCCGGACGTGGATCCGCCCCGGATGCACGTCGAGCTCCTCGCCTCCCGCCGTGCGGCTCGACGTGCCACCATGCGAATCCATGACCGAGGCCCTCACCGACGTCGACGCGCTCGGCGCCTCCGAGGAGCGACAGGAGGGCGGCGCTCCACTGGACGACGTCCCGACGCCGCCCGCTGGCCCCGACCTGCAGGACCTGGAGCCCTCCGAGCCGCCTCCGCCGCCGTCGCGGCTGTTCGGCCTGACCGTCGAGGGCTGGGTCTCCCTGCTCATCGTCGCGGGGTGCGTGCTGTTCACGTTCTCCCAGCTCAGCCCGAGCGACGTGCTCTCGACCACGACCCCGGCAGGGGGCGATATGGGCGCTCACGTCTGGGGCCCGGCCTACCTGCGCGACCACCTGCTCCCGGCCGGGCGGCTCACGGGGTGGACTCCGGACTGGTACGACGGCTTCCCTGCCTTCCACTTCTACATGGTGATCCCCTCGTTGGTGATCGCCCTGCTGAGCTACGTGCTGCCCTACGGGTTGGCCTTCAAGCTCGTGGCCATCAGCGGGGTGCTCACCCTGCCGATCGCGGGGTGGGCGTTCGGCCGTCTCACCCGCCTCCCGTTCCCGATCCCCGCCCTGCTCGCGGTGGGGATGACGGCGTTCCTGTTCGACCGATCGTTCTCCATCTACGGGGGGAACATCCCCTCCACCCTCGCCGGGGAGTTCGCGTTCAGCATCTCGCTCACGTTCGCGGTGCTGTACCTGGGGGTGCTGGGGCGAGGCCTCCAGACCGGCAGGCACCGCGGGTGGGCCGCGACGCTGCTCGCCCTCACGGCGCTGTGCCACCTGATCCCGCTGTTCTTCGCCCTCGCCGGCACCGCGATCTGGTTCGTGCTGACCCTCGAATGGCGCCGGCTCGACGCCCGTGTGGCCGGCGCACTGGTGGCGGTATCCGCGATCGCCGCTGCGGGCTTGGCCGCCTTCACGTCCTTCGCTCAGGAGATCGTGGTCGGCTGGGTTCGCTTCGGGGTGCTCTGGGCGATGGTGGCCCTGGTGGCCCTCGTGGTCGCGACGATGATCGCCGAGTTCCCGAAGGTCCGGCTGCTCTACCTGGCGACGGTGCTACCGGTGGCAGGCCTGATCACCGCCTTCTGGACGGTCCCCTTCTACCTCCAGAGTCGGTACATGAACGACATGGGGTGGGAGAAGAAGGAGAACTACGCCAACTACCTGTTCAGCCGTGAGCACCTCGATCCCCAGCTCGTGGACGCTCCCCCCATCAAGTGGCTGCTGGCCCTGGCCGCGGTCGGGGCGCTCATGGCGATCGTGTGGGGGATCGCCGAGCGCCGCCGGGGCGGCATGTTCTGGATCGGTGTGGCGCTGGTCGCGGCGATCGGGTTCGTGCTGGCCCCGCAAAGCAGGCTGTGGAACGCCCGGCTGCTGCCCTTCTACTACCTCGCGCTCTACTGCCTCGGCGCGATCGGGGTGGCGTACGTGCTCCGTACCTTCGCCATGCTGTTCGCGAAGGACCCCCTGCGCCCCGTTCGCTGGGTGCCGGTGGCCGGCGCGTCGGTGGCCGCGCTGCTGGCCATCGTCGCGCTGGCGGTGCCGCTACGCGCTCTGCCCCGGAGCATCCTCGGCATGAACCTCGTACACCAACGGTCCGACCAGCAGTACCAGTGGTGGTTCCTGCCGCCCACGAAGGACGACAGCTTCATCGACTCGTGGGCCAAGTGGAACTTCTCCGGCTACGAGGGCAAGGCTGCCTATCCCGAGTACCACGACATCGTGCAGACCATGGCCGATCTCGGTCGAGAGCGCGGCTGTGGTCGGGCGATGTGGGAGCACGAGGAGCAGCACGATCGTTACGGCACGCCGATGGCGCTCATGCTGCTCCCGTTCTGGACCGACGGGTGCATCGGCTCACAGGAGGGGCTCTACTTCGAGGCCTCCAGCACGACGCCCTACCACTTCATCAACCAGGACGAGCTCTCCTCGGCGCCGTCGAACGCCCAGCGGGATCTGCCCTACGGTCCCGGCGTGCCCAGCCGCAGCGACTTCGACCGGGGCATCCAACACCTCCAGATGCTGGGCGTGAAGTACTACATGGCCATCAGCGATCGGATGATCGACTACGGCCGCCGCAACCCGGATCTCACCGAGGTGGCCACGTCGGGACCGTGGGTGGTGTTCGAGGTGGCGGAAAGCGAGCTGGTCACGCCGTTGCCGTACGAACCGGCGGTGGTGCGCGGCATCGAGGACTCGCACAAGACGTGGTTGGAGCGCTCGATGCGCTGGTACACCGATCCCCGGGCGTGGGCGGTGCCGCTGGCTGCCGACGGCCCGTCGGAGTGGCAGCGCATCGACGCGGACCAGCAACCGAGCGAACGACCGGTCCCCGCGGTCACGGTCTCCAACATACGAACGACCACAGACTCGATCGAGTTCGACGTCGACCAACCCGGCACCCCCGTGCTGGTGAAGACCTCGTACTTCCCCAACTGGAAGGCGTCCGGGGCCCGAGGGCCCTACCGGGTTACGCCCAACCTGATGGTGGTCGTCCCGACGAGCAACCACGTCGAGTTGCGCTACGGCTACACGGGCGTCGACCTGGCCGGATGGGGGCTGTCGTTCGTGGGGCTCGTCGGGCTGTTCTGGCTGTTCCGGTCCCGTCCACTGGTCATGTCTGACAGCGAGCGGCGAGACACCGAGGTGCCCGAAGCCGAGGCCGCGCCGGCTGCCGCGGGGGACGGGGGCCGCGAGGCGAGCGCGCAAGCGGAGGAGGCCCTCGAGCGGTGAGCCGCCTCCGGGACGCCGCTGTCGGGGCCGCGGGGGCCTTCCTCGCGGTTGGCGCCTGGCGGGCCATCTCCCGGCGGCCGTTGGCCACGAGCTGGATCCGCTCCGACCTCGACCGCAGGCGGCCGCGACCGCCGGCCCCCGGCGACCTCCGCCTCACGGTGGTCGTCCCCGCCTTCGCGGAGCAGGGACGCATCGGTGAGACTGTCCGCCGGCTCCGGGTCGATCTCGACAAGGTCGCCACCGATGGCGGGCTGGAGATCATCGTGGTCGATGACGGGTCGCCCGACAGCACCGCCCGCGAGGCGGAGCGGGCGGGGGCCGACCGGGTCGTCCGTCATCCCCGCAACCGGGGCAAGGGGGCGGCGGTGCGCACGGGCGTGCTCATGGCCCGCGGGCGCACCATCGCCTTCACCGACGCCGATCTGGCTTACTCGCCGGACCAGATCCTGGGCCTGCTGGAGGAGATCGAGGCCGGCTGGGACGTGGTGGTCGGCAGCCGCCGCCACACCGAGACCACCACCCTGGTGCGCGCTCGCCGGCTGCGTGAGGTGGGCGGCCGGGCCATCAACCTGCTCACCCGGGCCGTGCTGCTCGGCCACTACCGCGACACTCAGTGCGGCTTGAAGGCCTTCCGCTCCGACGTGGCCCGGGTGATCTTCACCCACTGTCGGGTCGACGGCTTCGCGTTCGACGTCGAGGTCTTCCACCTGATCGAGCGGTACCACCTGTCACTGGCCGAGGTCCCCGTGCGGGTCGAGAACTCGCCCGCGTCGACGGTCAAGGTGGCTCGCGACGCGCTGCGGCTGGTGCGTGACCTGTTCCGCATCCGCCGCTGGGCCCGCCAAGGTGTGTACGACCCGCTGCCCGGCGAGCTCGATCCGGGTGATCTCCCGGTCGGCTGAGGACCGGCCGGTCTGGGAGTCGGCAGCGCACCACCCACTAGGGTTGGCCCGCCATGGCAACCATCAGCGCCGAGGCGCTCGACTCGATCTTCAAGGCCTACGACGTCCGCGGCACCGTTCCTGACCAGCTCGACGCGGACGTCGTCGAGCGGGTGGGCGCCGCCTTCGCCCGCTTCGCCCGCGACGAGGCCGAGGCCGGGCGGCACGGTCCGGCCGACCGGGTGCTCGTGGCCCACGACATGCGGCCGTCGGGCCCGGCGTTCGCCGAGGCATTCGCCCGCGGTGTCATCTCCCAGGGACTCGACGTCATCCACATGGGGCTGGCCTCCACCGATCTGCTCTTCTGGGCGGCCGGCCACTTCGACGCGCCGGGAGCGATGCTCACCGCGTCCCACAACCCCGCGCAGTACAACGGCATCAAGCTGTGCCTCGCCGGCGCTAGGCCCGTCGGCATCGAGACCGGCCTGGCCCGCATCAAGCAGGACACGCTCACCGGCCTGCCGGAACGAGACCGGAAGGGGTCGATCACGAGCGTGGACGCGCTGCCCGCGTTCGCCGAGCACGTCCATTCCTTCGTCGACGTGGCGGGGCTGAAGCCGCTCAAGATCGTGGCGGACGCGGCCAACGGTATGGGGGGGCTCATCGCGCCGGCCGTCTTCTCGGGGCTGCCGTTCGAGCTCGAGGTGCTCTACGGCGAGCTCGACGGCACCTTCCCCAACCACCCGGCCGACCCGATCCAGCCGGAGAACCTCCGTGACCTGCAAGCTCGGGTGGTCGAGACGGGAGCCGACGTGGGCCTCGCCTTCGACGGCGACGCCGACCGGGTGTTCCTCGTCGACGACCAGGGCCAACCACTCTCGGGATCCCTGACGACCGCGATCGTGGCCGCAGCGATCCTCGAGAAGCATCCGGGGTCGACGATCCTCTACAACCTGATCTGCTCGAAGGCCGTGCCCGAGATCATCCGTGAACGGGGTGGGAAACCGGTCCGGACCCGGGTGGGCCACTCGTTCATCAAGCAGGTCATGGCCGAGACCGGCGCGGCGTTCGGGGGCGAGCACTCCGGCCACTACTACTTCCGGGACAACTACCGGGCGGACTCCGGAATCATCGCCGCGCTCGTGGTGCTGGAGGTGCTCTCCCATGCCGGCGAGCCACTGTCGTCGCTGCGCGTCCCGTACGAGCGGTATGCGGACTCGGGTGAGATCAACACCCGGGTGCGCGACGCGGCCGCCGTGATCGACCGGGTGGCCGAGCACTTCGCCGGCGCGGCGCAGGACCGGCTCGACGGCTTGACCGTCGATCTGGGTGACTGGTGGTTCAACCTCCGCCCGTCCAACACCGAGCCACTGCTCCGGTTGAACCTCGAGGCTCGCGACCGCCCGTCCTGCGACCGGCACGTCGAGGAGGTACGAGCTCTGATCGCCGCAGCCGACGACGCTACGAAGGGAGCGTGAGCATGGCACTCGACCCGCAGCTTCTCGAGATCCTCGCCTGCCCCGAGGACAAGGGTCCCCTCCTGTACTTCGAGGACGAGGATCTGCTGTACAACCCGCGCCTCAAGCGGGGCTACGAGGTCCGCGACGGCATCCCGATCATGCTGGTCGACGAGGCTCGCTCCGTCTCCGACGAGGAGCACGAGCGTCTGATGGCGAAGGCCGATGCCGAGGGCATCCGACCCACGTTCGAGGAGTGAGCCAGCCTTGAACGACATCCTGGACACCCTCGGGATGTTCGACGCGGCTGCCGCACTGCCCGAGCAGGTCGCGGCAGCAGCCGAGACGGCTCGCGCGGTCACCGGGCCGCTCCCCGACCACGACGACATCGAGAACGTCGTCGTGTTGGGCATGGGGGGCAGCGGCATCGGCGGCGACCTCCTCCGGGAGGTCGCGGGGCCGTTCATGCCGGTTCCCGTGGTGGTGCACAAGGGCTACGGCATCCCCAACTTCATCGGGGAGGGCTCGCTGGTGTTCGCGCTGTCGTTCTCGGGGAACACCGAGGAGACCCTGGAAGCAGCCTCGGAGGCCGCCGCAGCCGGTGGCCGTCTGGTCGTGGTGAGCAACGGTGGTGACCTGGCCGAGCTGGCCGAGCAGTGGGGCGCGGCGACCGTTCCGGTCCAGGAGGGCATCCCGATGCCCCGGGCGGCGATCGGCGCCCTCAGCATCCCGCCTCTGGTGGTGCTCGAGACGGTGGGTCTCTTCCCCGGCGCGTCGGCATGGGTCGAGGCGGCAGTGGCCCAGCTTCGTGCCCGCCGTGACGAGCTGATCACGGAGGGGAACATGGCCCAGCGGCTCGCCCGGCGCATCGGACGGCAGCTCCCGATCGTCTACGGCGGGGGCGGGCTGGGCGGGCTGGCCGCGCTGCGGTGGAAGAACCAGTTCAACGAGAACGCCAAGGTCCCGGCCTTCTGGAACCAGCTCCCCGAGCTGTGCCACAACGAGCTGTGCGGGTGGGGCCAGCACGGCGACGTCACTCGCCAGGTCTTCCGGCTGATCGAGCTCCGGCACGACTACGAGCACCCGCAGGTGATGCGCCGCTTCGATCTGGTCAACGAGTTCGTGGAGGAGGTCGTGGCCGCGATCGAGGTGGTGGAGGCCCAGGGTGAGGGCGCGCTCGCGCAGCTCTTGGATCTCGTGCTGATCGGCGACTTCGTCAGCCTCCACCTCGCCGCCCTCGCCGACGTCGATCCCGGCCCGGTGCCCGTGCTGGACCTGATCAAGGAGCGCCTCGCGGACGGCGGCTGACGCCGTCCGGCCCTCGGGCCGGCACGGCTGAGCGGCACGACTACACTCCGCTTCCCGGGCTGCCGTGATCGGTGTCAGAAGACCCCAGCCCGCGGAGAGCACGCATCCGCCCGTCGGCGTGGTCATGGCGAGCGCGACCTCGTGCTCGCCTCGCGTTCGACTCGAGCCCGGGAGACCCCATGACCATCACCACCGCGTTCACCGACGCCAAGGACTTCCGCGTCGCCGATCTGGCCCTGGCCTCGTTCGGTCGGAAGGAGATCCAGCTGGCCGAGCACGAGATGCCCGGTCTCATGGCGTTGCGAGCCGAGTACTCCGACGCCCAGCCACTGCGCGGCGCTCGCATCACGGGGTCGCTGCACATGACCGTGCAGACCGCGGTGCTCATCGAGACCCTCACCGCACTCGGGGCGCAGGTCCGCTGGGCGAGCTGCAACATCTTCTCGACGCAGGACCACGCGGCGGCCGCGGTCGTCGTCGGGCCCGACGGCACGCCCGACGACCCGAGAGGGGTCCCGGTGTACGCCTGGAAGGGTGAGACCCTCGAGGAGTACTGGTGGTGCACCGAGCAGGCCTTGCGCTGGCCGACGGATGACGACGGCACGCCGGGCGGACCGAACATGATCCTCGACGACGGTGGGGACGCCACCCTGCTCGTGCACAAGGGCGTCGAGTTCGAGCGGGCGGGCAAGGTCCCCGAGCCCTCCGACGACGACAGCGAGGAGTGGGCAGTGGTCCTCGGACTCCTCCGTCGCACGTTGTCGGAGGACCCGCAGCTCTGGCACCGGATCGCGGCGGGCATCAAGGGCGTCACCGAGGAGACGACCACCGGCGTCCACCGTCTCTACCAGATGCAGGAGCTCAACCAGCTCCTGTTCCCCGCGATCAACGTCAACGACTCGGTCACCAAGTCGAAGTTCGACAACCTCTACGGATGCCGCCACTCCCTGATCGACGGCATCAACCGGGCCACCGACGTCATGATCGGCGGGAAGGTGGCGGTGGTCTGCGGCTACGGGGACGTCGGCAAGGGCTGCGCGGCCTCGCTGCGCGGCCAGGGGGCGCGGGTGATCGTGACGGAGGTCGACCCGATCTGCGCCCTGCAGGCGGCCATGGAGGGGTACCAGGTCACGCGCCTCGAGGACGTTCTCGACGAGGCCGACATCTTCATCACCGCGACCGGCTGCAAGGACGTGATCACGGCCGAGCACATGGCCCGGATGAAGCACCAGGCGATCGTTGGGAACATCGGCCACTTCGACAACGAGATCGACATGGCCGGGCTGAAGCGCCTGTCCGACGTGCAGCGGGTCAACATCAAGCCGCAGGTGGACGAGTACGTGTTCCCCGACGGGCACTCGGTGATCATCCTGGCCGAGGGACGGCTGCTGAACCTGGGCTGCGCGACCGGGCACCCGAGCTTCGTGATGTCCAACAGCTTCTCGAACCAGGTCATCGCCCAGATCGAGCTGTACACCCACACGGACTTCTACGAGCGCAAGGTGTACACGCTGCCTAAGCACCTCGACGAGAAGGTCGCCCGGCTGCACCTGGATGCTCTGGGCGTGAAGCTCACGACGCTCACCGAAGAGCAGGCCGCCTACCTCGGCGTGGCGCCCGAGGGCCCGTTCAAGCCCGATCACTACCGTTACTGACCATCGGGCCGGTCGCCCGGCTCACGACCAGGGAGGACCACGATGGAGGAGCTGCGGGGCAAGGTCGCGGTGGTGACCGGCGCGGCGTCGGGGATCGGGCTGGGGCTGGCGAAGCGCTTCGGGGCCGAGGGCATGAAGCTGGTCCTCGCCGACGTCGATGAGCCCGGCCTGCGAGCCGCAACGGACGAGCTGCGGTCCGCCGGTGCGGAGGTGATCGGGGTACGCACGGACGTCTCCGACGGCGGCGACGTCGAGGCGCTTTTGGACGCCACACTCGACGTCTTCGGCGCCGTCCACCTGGTCTGCAACAACGCCGGGGTCGGCATCGGAGGCCAGATCACGGGCCTCGACGTCAAGGACTGGGAGTGGGCGCTGGGGGTGAACCTCTGGGGCGTCATCCACGGCATGCGGGTCTTCCTCCCCGTGCTTCTCGAGCAGGACGAAGGTCACATCGTCAACACCGCCTCGGTGGCCGGGCTCTTCGCCACCCCCTTCATGGCGCCCTACTGCGCGACGAAATACGCGGTCGTGGCCATCTCGGAGTGCGCCTACCACGAGCTGGCGATGCAGGGATCACAGGTGGGCATCTCGGTGCTGTGCCCCGCGTGGGTCCGCACCAACATCGCCGATTCGGAACGCAGCCGGCCCGCGCACCTGCAGGTCGAGCGACCCGGCGACGCGCCGGGAGCGCCAGACCTGCGCGAGGTCCTGAGGGAGGTGATCGCGACCGGCAAGGACCCGAGCGAGGTGGCCCAGACGGTCGCTGATGCGGTGCGCAGCAAGCGTTTCTACGTCGTGACCCACCGCGAGAGCCTCGCTGCGATCGAGGCTCGCATGCGGGCGATCCTCGACGGCGGTGCCCCACCCCTGTTGATGCCCTGAACGGGGTGTATCGGCCACCACCTGCCCCACGGCGGTCGTGCACCCCGGCCGCGTTGGTCACCGCGCACGTGACCGAGTAGGGCGTGACCGGCCGGTCGGTGTCCCAGTCCCGCCGTAAGCTCCGGCCGTGCTCTCGTTGTTGCTGCCGCCGACCTGCGGGGTGTGCCGGTCGCCTGGTTCGTCGCCGTGCGCCCGCTGCGCGTCCGAGCTCGTCCCGGCGGCCGAGACGCCGGCGCCTGCCGGCCTCGAATCGTGCCGGGCGCTGATCGCGTACGAGGGCACGGGCCGCCTGCTCGTCACCGCGCTCAAGTACCGCAACCACCGCGAGGTGCTGGATCACATCGCCGGGCCGCTGGCGATGCTCGCCGACCCGTCGGCGGTCGACGTGGTGACCTGGGCTCCCACCACGGGGAGCAGGCGGAGAGATCGGGGCTTCGACCAGGCACGCCTCCTCGCCGAGGAGGTGGCCCAGGCGTTGCGGCGGCCGTGCCGCCGGCTGCTCGACCGGCTCCCGGGGCCTCCACAGACCGGCAAGGGCGTGCTCGAGCGGATCGGGGGGCCGTCGTTCACGGCTCGGTCGGTGGTCGGGCTGCGGGTCCTCGTGGTGGACGACGTGATGACCACGGGGAGCACGCTGTCACGGGCCGCCGCTGCGCTACGGCGGGAGGGTGCCACGGCGATCCACGGGCTCGCGCTGGCTCGTACCCCGCGCACCGGTCCCGCTGCGGTCGAGCGGGCGGGACGGGCCCGTCAAGGACGCCCGGGCGCGCTCAAGTGTGGCGGGTGAGCGGCCGAAGAAGTGGGTGAATGACAACGTGGTGATCTTCCACAACGAGGCGGATGATGCAGCCCACCCAGGTTCAGGTCGAGCGGTCTCTCGAAGCGCTGCGGGGCGGGAACACCGAAGCGCCCGCGTCGGTCGCGGCCGATCCCGAGCGACGGATCGAAGACGTCCCCACCGCGGTGTTCGAGGTGCTGGCCGAGTCGCCGCCGGTCCGGGTCGATCGCCTGGAGCAGGCCCGTCAGCGCCTCGTGGCTGGCGAGCAGCCCACGGCTGACGACCTGGCCCGGCGCATGGTCGGTCGGCTGGTGTGCGACCGCCTGCGCTGAGGGGTCACCGCAGCGGGGTCGGATACGGATCGGTAGGGTCGGGCCATCCTCGCCGGGGTCAGATCGAAGTGGCACGACCGTGCCATGCGGGTGCTCGTGCTGGACGAGTCGCCGCTGTTCAGGCGGCAGCTCATCGTCGCGCTCGAGCGGCATCCCGACATCGAGGTGATCGGCGAGGCGGCAGAGGCTGACACCGGCCTGGGCCGCACGGCCGAACTGGTTCCTGATGTCGCCGTCCTCACCATGCGCCTCCCGCCGATGGGAGGCAGGCGCGCCGCGGTCTCTCTCCGGGAGGTCGCCCCGGGGATCGAGGTCCTGATCGTGGTCGGGCCCGACGACGATCCGGAGCTGGCGAGGTTAGCCCGGGCAGGCGTCACCGGCTTCGTCCCCTGGGAGGCGGCGACCGCGCGATGCGCCGTCGCGGTTGAAGAGCTCGTGCGCGGGCGGCCGGTCCTGACTCCTCGGGCTGCAGCTGCGGTGCTCGCCGAGTACGAGCGCCTCGGCCGCCACGCCGGCTCCATCCAGGACGATCTCTCCCCGCCCGTGCTCGAGGGGCGCGAGCGGCAGGTACTGGAGCGCTTGGCCGACGGCTCCTCGCTCATCGGGGCCAGCGAGGACCTGGCCGGGGGTGCACCGACGGCCGCCAACCTGGTGCGCAACGCCCTGCTGAGGCTCCAACGTCATGCCAGGGCCGAGGCGATCCTGCACACGGCACCTGCACCCTCGACCGGCGGCGGCTGATCCCCGGCTGCCGGACCTGGCACCCACCGGTAGACTCGGACGTCTCATGGGCGTATTCGACAAGCTCTTGCGGGCCGGCGAGGGCAGGAAGCTGCGGGCCCTGCAGGCGCTGGTGCCCGACATCAATGCGCTGGAGCCGGAGCTCCAGGCGCTCTCCGACGCCGAGCTGCGGGCCAAGACGGACGAGTTCCGTCTGCGCCTCGACAACGGCGCGGATCTCGACGACCTGCTCATCGAGGCGTTCGCGGTGGTGCGCGAATCCGCGACCCGGGTGATCGGCCAACGTCACTACGACGTTCAGCTGATGGGCGGCGCGGCGTTGCACTTCGGCTGGGTGGCGGAGATGAAGACCGGCGAGGGCAAGACCCTCGTCTCCACCCTCCCCGTCTACCTGAATGCGCTCAACCGCAGGGGAGTCCACGTCATCACGGTGAACGACTACCTCGCCACCCGCGACTCGGAGTGGATGGGCCAGGTGCACCGCTTCCTCGGGCTCAGCGTCGGGTTGATCATCCCGGGCCAGTACGACGCCGACCACAAGCGCGCGCAGTACGCGTGCGACATCACCTACGGCACCAACAACGAGTTCGGCTTCGACTACCTCCGGGACAACATGGCAATGACCCGAGCCGACCAGGTGCAGCGAGGGCACGTCTACGCCATCGTCGACGAGGTCGACTCCATCCTGATCGACGAGGCTCGCACCCCGCTGATCATCTCCGGCCGAGTGGCCGATGCCGCCAAGCTCTACTACCAGTTCGCGAGCATCGTCCGGGGCCTCAAGCGCGATGTGCACTACGAGGTCGACGAGGAGAAGCGTACGGTCGCGCCGACCGACGAGGGCGTGGAGGCGGTCGAGAAGGCCCTCGGCGTCGAGAACATGTACGACGGTGTCTCGCAGAACCTGGTCCATCAGCTCCAAGCGGCTCTCAGGGCCAAGGAGCTGTTCAAACGTGACAAGGACTACGTGGTCCAGCACGGCGAGGTGAAGATCGTCGATGAGTTCACCGGTCGCATCCTGGAGGGGCGTCGCTGGTCCGAGGGTCTCCACCAGGCCGTGGAGGCCAAGGAAGGGGTGAGGATCAAGGAGGAGAACCAGACCCTGGCGACGGTCACCCTCCAGAACTACTTCCGCATGTACGAGAAGCTCGCCGGCATGACGGGCACCGCGCAGAGCGACGCCGCGGAGCTCGCCAACACCTACGAGCTGCAGGTCGTGCCCATCCCCACCCACCGGCCGATGATCCGCATCGACCAACCCGATCTCATCTACAAAACCGAGGACGCGAAGTTCGCCGCGGTGGTCGAGGACATCGTCGAGCGCCACGAGATCGGCCAGCCCGTGCTGGTGGGCACCATCTCGGTCGAGAAGTCCGAGAAGCTCTCCCGCATGTTGGCCAAGCACGGGGTCCCCCACGAGGTGCTCAACGCCAAGCAGCACTTCCGGGAGGCGGAGATCATCGCCCAGGCCGGCCGCCTCCACGCGGTGACGGTGGCGACCAACATGGCGGGCCGCGGCGTCGACATCCTCCTGGGTGGCAACCCGGAGGGCTTGGCGAAGCGTGACGTCGTGGCCGAAGGTCTCGACCCCGAGTCCGAGGAGGGCCGGGCCCGGATACAGGAGCTCACGGCCAAGTACGCGCCGGAGTGCAAGGCCGAGGGGGACCAGGTCCGCGAGCTCGGCGGCCTGTACGTCCTCGGCACCGAACGGCACGAGAGCCGCCGGATCGACAACCAGCTCCGGGGCCGTTCTGGCCGCCAGGGGGACCCGGGCGAGAGCCGCTTCTACCTGTCCCTCGAGGACGACCTGATGCGCCTGTTCGCCACCGGGGCCATGGCCTGGGTGATGGGCAAGGCCCTGCCCGACGACGTCCCCATCGAGGCGAAGATGGTCACGAAGGCCATCGAACGGGCGCAGAACACCGTCGAGCAGCGCAACGCCGAGATCCGCAAGAACGTCCTCAAGTACGACGAGGTGATGAACGAGCAGCGCAAGGTCATCTACAAGCGCCGCGACCAGATCCTCGACGCGGCCGACCTGCGCGACGAAGCCCTCGAGTACCTGGCGGAGGCCGTCGAGGGCATCATCGGCACCTACTGCGTGAGCGACTACGTCGAAGAGTGGGATCTCGATGGTCTGATCCCCGAGATCGCCACCTTCTGGCCGACGAAGGTGACGGCCGAGGAGCTGCGCCAGCTCGCCACCACCGACGACCTCTACGAGCGGTTGATGGGCGAGGCGCTCGCCTGCTACGAGGCTCGCGAGGCCGAGCTCGGGGTGGAGACCATGCGGGAGGTCGAGCGCCAGGTGATGCTGCGCATCATCGACCAGCGCTGGCGTGAGCATCTCTACGAGATGGACTACCTGCAGGAGGGCATCAACCTGCGGGCGATGGGTCAGAAGGACCCGCTGGTCGAGTGGCAGCGTGAGGGCTTCGAGATGTTCGGGGCGATGATGCAGTCGATCGCCCAGGACTTCGTGAAGTACGTGATGCACGCGCAGGTCTCGGTGGCGCAGCAGCCGCAGGCCGAGCCCGCGGTGCGCGACGTGCAGTACAGCGCGCCGTCGGATCCTTCCGAGGCGGGGAGCAACCTGGCGGCCGCAGCTCGGGCTCAGGCCCTCGCCGAGGGCGGGGAGCCACCGCCGGAGGCGGTCCAGGAGGTGACCCAGCAGCCCGTCGTCAAGAGCGAGTGGGACAAGACCCCACGTAACGCGCCCTGCCCGTGCGGTTCGGGCAAGAAGTTCAAGCTGTGCCACGGCCGCTGAGCGGCCAGGTCAGGTGAGCCCGATGAATGATTTCAGCGACGATCTCGCGTCCCTCCGCCGGCGGCTGGAGCAGGCGCACGGCTACCTGCGGATCGACGAGCTCGAGCGCGTCCGGCCCCAGCTGGAGACCGAGGCGTCCCGACCGGATCTCTGGGACGACCCCGAGACGGCCCGCAAGGTCACCAGCGAGCTCGCGGCCGTCACCGACGACCTCGATCTCTACGAAGGGCTGCGCCGGCAGCTGGACGACGCCGAGACGCTCTTCGAGCTGGGACGGGAGGAGGGGGACGACTCGGTCGAGCCCGAGATCGCCGCGGCGATCGCCGATCTGTCCAGCAGGTTGGACGAGCTCGAGCTACGGGCGCTGTTCACCGGTGAGTACGACGAGCGCGACGCGGTGTGCGAGGTCCATTCCGGCGCCGGAGGGACGGATTCGCAGGACTGGGCCGAGATGCTGTTGCGCATGTACCTGCGGTGGGCCGAGAAGCGCGGCTTCACCGTCGAGCTCGATGAGGTGCAGGCCGGGCAGGAAGCGGGCATCACCTCGGCCACGTTCATCGTGCACGGGCGCTATGCGTACGGACTCATGCGCTCGGAGCGCGGTGTGCACCGTCTGGTACGCATCTCGCCGTTCGATGCCAACGCACGGCGCCACACGGCGTTCGCCTCCGTGGCGGTGGTCCCGTTCATGGAGGAGGAAGACATCGAGATCGAGATCGACGACAAGGATCTCCGCATCGACACTTACCGTTCGTCGGGAGCTGGCGGTCAGCACGTGAACGTGACCGACTCGGCCGTGCGGATCACCCACCTGCCCACCGGCATCGTGACCTCGTGCCAGAACGAGCGCAGCCAGCACCAGAACAAGGAGCGAGCGATGCAGATCCTGAAGGCCAAGCTCGCCGATCTGCAGCGGGCTGAGCGGGAGGCGGAGCTGGCCGCGCTCTCGGGTGAGCAGAAGAAGGTCGAGTGGGGCAGCCAGATCCGCTCGTACGTGCTGCACCCGTACCAGCAGGTGAAGGATCTCCGGTCGGGCTTCGAGGTCGGCAACGTGGAGGGGGTGCTCGACGGCGACCTCGACGGGCTCATGGAGGCCTACCTGCGCTGGGAGCGCTCCGCCGCCGAGCCGGCCGGCGAGTAGGGGCGGGGAGCCCCGACCCCGCTCGGGCCCAGCTCCGGCCGGACGACCAGCCCAGATGGGGGCTGTCACCACCAGGGGTCCGGGCGCGTCTACGCTGGCGGGCCGGTGCTCGCCAGGGCGGAGGGTGCGCCAGTCCACTCCAGAGCCCGTTGTAACGTGATCGCAACATGATCAAACTCGAGCACGTCACCAAGACCTACAAGGGCAACGTCGTCGCGCTGCGCGATGCCACCCTCGAGATCCAGAAGGGGGAGTTCGTCTTCCTGGTGGGCGCGTCCGGCTCGGGCAAGTCGACCTTCATCCGCCTGCTCAACCGGGAGGAGATCCCCGAATCGGGTCGCATCTACGTGGCCGGCAAGGACATCGGCGACCTGTCGCAGTGGAAGGTCCCCTTCCTCCGCCGCAACATCGGCTGCGTCTTCCAGGACTTCAAGCTCCTGTCGAACAAGACCGTCTTCGAGAACGTGGCCTTCGCGCTGGAGGTGATCGGTCGCCCCCGCAACGTCATCCGCACACAGGTGCCGGCGATCCTCGAGCTGGTCGGGCTGGGCGACAAGGCGTCTCGGTTCCCCCACGAGTTGTCCGGCGGTGAGCAGCAACGGGTCTCGATCGCCCGGGCGTTCGTCAACCGTCCCCTGGTCCTGTTGGCCGACGAGCCCACCGGCAACCTCGACCCGGCGACCTCGGTCGGCATCATGCGCTTGCTCGATCGCATCAACAAGACCGGCACCACGGTGGTGATGGCCACCCATGACCGAGGCATCGTCGACACGATGCGCCGACGGGTCATCGAGCTCGACCGAGGTTCGATCGTCCGCGACCAGGTGCGCGGCGTCTACGAGTAGGGACCCATGGCCATCAAGCTCGATTACGTCGTCCGCGAGACGGGCAGCAACCTCGCCCGGAACATCACGATCACCATCGCCTCGATCCTGACCGTGATGGTCTCGCTGTTCCTGGTCGGGTTCTCCCTCATGGTCAGCCAGGGTGTCCGCAACGCCACCGAGCGCTGGCAGGAGGGTGTCGAGTTCGTGGTGTTCATGCACGCCGACGCGACACCGGAGCAGATCGCATCCGTGCAGGCCGATCTCGAAGGCAGCCCCGAGGTGCAGAAGGTGTCCTTCGTCGACAAGAACGCGGCCTACGACGAGTTCAAGCGGCTGTTCTCCGATTCCCCCGAGCTGGTCGACAGCGTCACCCCGGAGATCCTGCCGTCGTCGTTCCGGGTCGAGCCGGTCACGAAGGACGCCGACGTGGTGCAGGCCCTGGGCAACCAGTTCCAGCAGCGGCCGGGCGTACTCAAGGTGGTGTTCGCGAGCGACACCATCCGGCTCATCCAGCAGCTCTCGAGTCGCCTGACGATCGGCATGGCGATCGTGGCGTTCATCCTGCTCGGGGCCGCGCTCCTGCTCATCCTCAACACCATCCGCATGGCGATGTTCGCTCGACGGCGCGAGATCGAGGTGCAGAAGCTCGTGGGGGCCACCAACTGGTTCATCAGGGTCCCGTTCATGGTCGAGGGTCTCGTTCAGGGGGTCGCCGGTGCCGCCATGGCCATCATCATGCTCGTGGTCTTCAGGCCCTTCTTCGAGAGCTGGCTGCCCGAGGACCAGTTCCCGCTGTTCAGCGCGCTGACGACGAGCAACGTCGAGGCGTTCTGGATCTACGTGATCATCGGGGTGGTCGGTTGCCTCATCGGTACCATCGGCGCCGGTGTCGCGGTCACCCGTTTCCTCGACGTCTGAGGCGAACGTCGTGCGAGGCGCCCGTCCGGTCGTCGCCGTCCTGCTCCTGGCAGCGTTGGTGGCCAACGACGTCGGGGCGGTGCACGCGCAGGACCAGTCGCAGGTGCACGGCGAATACGAAGAGGTGCTCGCGGAGGAGGCCCGGGCCCGCAACGACTACGAGGCCGCGGTGCTCCGGCAGTTCGCTCTCGCCGAGCAGGTCCGGGCCCTCGACGCGGACATCGCCTCGATGCAGTCCGGGTTGCAGACGGCTCAGGAGGCACTGGCCGCAGCCGAGGTCCGCGCTCTTCAGACCCGAGCCAGGCTGGAGGACACCGAGCGCCGGTTGGCGGAGGAGAAGCGCCGTTTTCAGGCCCAGGCCGTGGCCGCGTACATCGACGGCGGTTCCGCACCCTACGCCAGTCTGTCGGCGGCGTTGAGGAGCGAGGAGGGCCTCGATGCGCTCGCCAAGAGCCAGGTCTACGCCTCGGCGGTCGTCATCGATCGCAAGCAGCTCGTGGAGCGGTTCACGAGCCTGCGTGAGGAGGTCGACCGTCTGAGCGATGAAGCCGAACAGCGTCGCCTCGAGGCGAAGGCGGCGCGCGACGACGTGGCCGACCGGGTCGCTCAGCTCGAGCGACAGCGCCAGGAGCGTGTCCACGCGCAAGCCCAGGCCGAGGCAGCCGCGGCGGAGGCTCAGCGACTCTCCGGTGAGCTGGAGCTCAAGCGGCGGATGTACGAGCTGCGGTACGCCGAGCTGGCGACCCAGTCGGACTCGATCCGCGACGTGCTGGCTCGCCGCCAGCAGGACCAGATCCCTGCGCTCAGCACCTACGGCATCTTCCTCAACCCGGTGAAGGGCGGCCGGGTGGTCTCCGGCTACGGCATGCGGACGCACCCGGTGCTCGGGGTGGAACGGATGCACGCCGGCCTCGACATCGACGGCGGGCAAGGCGAGCCGATCCGGGCATCCGCTGACGGCGTGGTGCTGCTGGCGGAGGAGCGTGGTGGCTACGGACTGACGGTGGTGATCGACCACGGCAACCAGCTCGCCACCCTGTACGGGCACATGAGTGCCCTCGGGGTGAAGGCGGGCGACGCGGTGGCCCGCGGTGACGTCATCGGCGCGGTCGGCAGCACCGGTCTCTCGACCGGCCCGCACTGCCACTGGGAGGTGCGGGTGCTCGGCGTCCCCGTCGACGGGACGCCGTACCTGTCGAGGTCACCGGACTGACGTCGCCGGCGGTCGGCCTGCCGGGTAGGCCGGGTTCGTGCGAGCATCGGGCATGGACTTCGCCCAGATCCTCTACGACGTCGACGGGCCGGTGGCCACCATCACCATGAACCGGCCGGAACGGCTGAACGCCTTCACGATCACGATGCAGCGGGAGATGGTGGCCGCACTGGACCTCGCCGACGCGGACGACGACGTGCGAGCCGTGATCGTGACGGGTGCGGGGAAGGGGTTCTGTGCCGGCGCGGATCTCGGCGGGGGTGGCGAGACGTTCAACGCCGAGGCGGTGGTGGAGGCGACAGGAGGCGGCTCCCCCACGCCAGAGGGCAATCCTTACCCCCGGGACTTCGGCGGGCTGCTCACCCTGCGGATCTTCCGGATGATCAAGCCGGTCATCGCGGCCATCAACGGGGCGGCGGTAGGCATCGGGGCGACCATGACACTGCCCATGGACGTCCGTCTGGCGGCGGACGACGCCAAGCTCGGCTTCGTCTTCGCCGGGCGAGGCATCGTCCCGGAAGCCGCGTCGAGCTGGTTCCTGCCCCGGGTCGTGGGTATCAGCCAGGCCCTGGAGTGGACCATGACCGCGCGGGTGTTCCCCGCTGAGGAGGGGTTGCGGGGCGGCCTGATCCGTAGCCTGCACCCGAAGGATGATCTGCTGCCCGCGGCCCGCGCGCTGGCCGAGGAGATCGCCACCAACGCGGCGCCGGTCTCGGTCGCGCTGACCCGGCAGATGCTGTGGCGGATGTTGGGGGCGGACCATCCGATGGTGGCCCACCGAGTCGACTCCCGGGGCGTCTACTCGACGGGCCGCTCGGTCGACGCCCGTGAGGGGGTCATGGCATTCCTGGAGAAGCGGCCTGCTTCCTGGGCGATGCGTCCTTCGACCGACATGCCAGAGTGGTACCCGTGGTGGCACGAGCCCGAGTACGAGTGACGCCGTGAACCGCGAGGGGCCGACCGAGCCCTCCCTGCTCCCCGCCCTCCGGCCGCCGCAACGACTCCCCGAGGTGGGCGAGGCCGTCGAGCGGGCGAGCCGGGTCGTGCTCGGGGCGGTGCTCCTCGTCGGTGACGGTGTGGCCGCGGCGCTCCGGAGCGCGACCGCCGAGCAGGAGGGGGCGGCGCCCCCGCACGGCCCGTCGGCCTGGGTCGCTGCCCGACGGGTCGCGGTGGGACTCGCGTTCGAGACGCAGCGCCGCGTCGCCCGGGTGGCCGACACCTCGGCGAAGGTGGTGCTGCCCACCCTCGGGTGGCTCCTCGGATCGCCGATCGCCGAGCCTGCCGTGCGGCGGGTCGCCGATCGGCTCGATCGTGCCTACCAGGCGGGCCTGCTCGAGGAGCAGGCGGCTCGGGAGCTGGCGGGGCGAACGGGCGAGGCCACGGTGGAGATGGCGGTCCCGTTCATGTTGAGCGAGGTCGACCTCGAGCCGATCGTCGACCAGGTGCTGAGCGAGCTGGATCTGCCCGCTCTGGTGCAGCGGGTCATGGCGGAGCTGGACCTGGACCCGATCGTGAAGCGGGTGCTCGCCGATCTCGACCTGCCCGCCCTGGTCAACGAGGTGGTCGGCGAGCTGCAGCTGTCGAGCGTGGTGCTCGAGGCGACCGGGGGCATCACCGAGGACGTCGTCGAGCAGGTCCGTGCGCGAACCGCCTCGGCCGATGCCGTGGTGGAGCGGGTGGTGGCGAAGGTGCTCCGCAGGAGGGTCGGTGCGCCCTCGATGGCCGCATTCGACGATCACGAGCCGCCCGGAGACGCGGGTGGAGCATCCCCGCGATGAGCGACCTGGTGTCTGACCGGCTCGGACCGGGAACGGATCTCGACTCCCTGCAGGGTCAGCGAGCGGGGTTCGTCACCCGGGCGGCCGCGTTCGTCATCGACTTCCTGGTGGTCGTGGCCGGCTATCCCGCGATCATGTGGGGCATCGGCGTGCTCATCGGGTTGGTGCGCTTCGAGCAGCCGCAGTATCCCGAGCTGCCGGATGGGCTCGAGTTGTCGATCTCCGCCGCTTGGACGTGGTGCTACTTCGCCGGGTCCTGGTACGCCGTGGGTCGCACGGTCGGCCAGGCGGTGATGGGGGTCAGGGTGGTGGGACGGGGCAGGTTCCGGGTGGGGCTCGTCCGTTCGCTCCTGCGCACCTGGGTGATGTTCCTCACCCTGTTCGTGGTCGGACCGGTGTGGCTCCTGCTCAGCACGAGCCGCCTCGCGATCCACGATCGTGTGGCGCGCACGCAGGTGATCTACGAGCGGTCACGGAAGCGGTCCGACCTCCGGGTGGGGCTCGGTCCCGGCGGAACGGCGGGGCCTCAGCCGAAGTAGTCGGGCTCGTTGCCCGGCTTCCATTTGATGTTGCAGCCCAGGCTGGGGTGCTGATCTTCCGGTACGGGTCGGCCGCTCAGCACCGCTTCCACGGCCGCCTCGAGGTCGGCGCCGGTCACCGGACGTTCGTTGCCTGGCCGGCTGCCGTCGAACTGGCCGCGGTAGACCAGTCGCCGATCGCCATCGAACAGGAAGAAGTCCGGTGTGCACGCAGCCCGGTACGCCTTGGCCACGGATTGGTCCTCGTCGAACAGGTACGGGAAGTCCCAACCGGCCTGCCGGGCGAAGGTCACCATCTGCTCGGGAGCATCGGCGGGGTAGGCGTGCACGTCGTTGCTGTTGATCCCCACCACCGCGACACCGCGGGCGATCCAGCGGCGGGTCAGCAGTCCCAGCTGCTTCGCGATGTGCTTGACGTACGGGCAGTGGTTGCTGAGGAAGATGACCAGCAGGGCCGGTGCCCCGCCGAGCTGGTCGAGCGAGACCCGCCCGCCTCCGACGGGATCCGGCAGGTCGAAAGTCGGTGCTTGGGTGCCGAGTGGCAGCATGGTCGAGTTGACCGAGACCATGCACCCCACTCTACGGTGCAGCCCATGGGGTGGACGCCGGTGGCCCGCTCCGAGACCGTCGAGCCGGGGGCGGTGGTCGAGATCACCCTGGACGGCCGCGAGGTGGTCCTGTGGCGAGGGCGCTCGGGGGTGATCTGCGTGATGGATGCCCGTTGCCCCCATCAGTGGTCGCCGCTCGGGGCCGAGGGCCGGGTCGACGGGGACGAGCTGGTGTGCACGGCACACTTCTGGCGTTTCGATCGGGAGGGCTGCGGCACCAAGGTCACGGTCCTCGGTCGTCGCGATCCCAAGGCGGATATCAGGGTCCACCCCAGCCGGGAGCGCGACGGGGTGGTGGAGGTGCTGCTGGGCACCGCTCAGCTCGAGGGTCCACCGCAGGCGGAGGGCGGCGTGGCACGTTGAGGTGGTGTCCGACCTCGTGGACCAGCCGCCGAGCGCCGAGGGGCGGGAGCCATCGGACCCGGCCCCGGCACCCGAACGGATGCCGCCGTGGGTGCCCCGGGCCATCGCCTTGTTCATGGTGGGCATCGGCAGCCTCTTGGTCGTCGAATGGCTCCTCGACCGACTCCAGAGGCTGCTCCTCGACCTGCTGGTAGCCCTGTTCGTGTCGTTCGCCCTGGAGCCCGCGGTCAACTGGTTGCAGCACCGTGGCTGGCGCCGCGGGTGGGCCACCGGCGTCTCCTTCCTGGGGTTGTTGGTCTTCCTGGCCGTGTTCCTCTTCGCCATCGGGGCGGTGGTCGTCGATCAGGTCTCGCAGTTCATCGACCAGACTGACGAGTACGCCCAGAACGTGGCCGACTTCGTCAACGACCACTTCGGGGCGAACATCTCCGTGGACCAGCTGCGCGATGAGCTGACCCGCGAGGACGGGCCGGTCCGTGGGTTCGCGACCCGGCTGGCAGGGAACGCGCTCGGTATCGGGATGAGCGCGCTGGCCGCGCTGTTCCGGCTGCTCACGATCGGACTGTTCACCTTCTACCTGGTGGCCGACGGGCCCAAGTTCCGGCGCTCCGTGTGCTCGTTCCTGCCACCGGCTCGCCAACAGCGCGTCCTGGAGACCTGGGAGATCGCCATCGACAAGACCGGCGGCTACCTCTACTCACGGGCCCTGCTGGCCGGGTTGTCCACCCTCTTCCACTGGGTCGCGTTCGAGCTGACCGGGGTGAACTACGCCCTGGCGCTGGCGCTGTTCGTCGGGATCATCTCCCAGTTCGTGCCCACGATCGGGACCTATATCGCCGGTGCGGTGCCGGTGATGGTGGCGTTGGCAGCCGATCCCGTCCAGGCGTTGTGGGTGCTCGGCATCGTGGTCGTGTACCAGCAGGTCGAGAACTACGTCTTCGCCCCCCGGATCACGTCCCGGACCATGCAGTTGCACCCCGCGGTGGCGTTCGGGACGGTGATCGCCGGGGCCGCGCTCTTCGGGGGTGTCGGGGCGCTGCTGGCCCTCCCGGCGGCGGCGGTGCTGCAAGCCCTGGGTAGCGCCTACATCGCCCGGCACGAGGTGATCGAGAGCAGGATGACGGCCGAACCGCGCCCCAAACGGTCCCGCGCCCGGTTCACTAGGGGGAGGCCGCGCGAAGATGGGCGCTGAGCGGACGCACGAGGAGCGACGTCGACATGGCCAACCCGGTTCTCACCCCTGAACGCTGGCAGAGGGAGCTCACCGACGACCAGCCGGGCTGGGCCGCCCCGCGAGCGGCCACCGCGGCGGGCTACGCCGCCGGGGGCGTGCGGGAGCCGATGGCACCCCCCATGGCGGGGGCACCCACGATGACGGTCGGCGGCACCCTCACCGCGACCGGCGTGCTGTTCCTGTGCATCCTGCTCACCGGGTGGGTCGGCTGGATCCAGGTGACCCAGACCGCGGTGGACCGGACCCTGCCCGACGGGACGGTCGTCACCGACATCGTGACCGACTACCCGGGCTGGGTCTTCTGGCCGATGATCGCCGCGGTGGTGGTCGCGTTCGTGACTGTGGTCAAGCCCCACCTGGCCCGGTTCCTCGCCCCGCTGTACGCACTGGGGTTCGGCTTCTCGATCGGCGCCATCTCCCACATGTACGACTTGCAGTACGACGGCATCGTCGTGCAGGCCGTGGGCGCCACGCTGGCGGCACTCGGGGCGATGTTCGTCCTCTACGCCACCCGGATCATCAAGGTCACCCAGCGCTTCGTCATGGTCGTGGTCGGGGCGACGGCAGGGATCTTCGTGCTGTACCTGGTGACGTGGATCGCGTCGATCTTCGGCGCTGACATCGCCTTCTGGCGCCAGCCGACCGCGCTCGGCATCGGCATCTCGGTGGTGATCTGCATCGTGGCTGCGCTCAACCTGGCGATTGACTTCGCGTTCATCGAGCAGGCCACGAAGGCCGGCGCGCCGAAGTACATGGAGTGGTACGGCGCGTTCGGCATCACGGTGACCCTGGTCTGGCTGTACCTGGAGATGCTGCGGCTGCTGGCCCTGCTCCGCCAGGACTGACCGGTCCGGGCGGCCGGCGTGACCGGGGCCGGGAATGATCCCGGCCACTCCTCGGTTGATACCCCTTAGGGTACCTGCCCTCCGCTCCCACGGAGCATCCACCTCTCGAGCCAACCGCAAGGAGTGCCACATGGCGACGGTCGCGCTGACCAAGGACACCTTCGAGGCGACGGTGCGTGACAACTCGACGGTGTTGATCGACTTCTGGGCGTCGTGGTGCGGCCCGTGCCGGATGTTCGCCCCCGTCTACGAGAAGGTTTCTGCGAACCATCCCGGTATCGTGTTCGGAAAGGTCGACACCGAGACCGAACACGAGCTCGCCGAGGCGTTCGGCATCCGGTCGATCCCGACGCTCATGATCATCCGTGACGAAGTGGTGCTCTACAGCCAACCGGGAGCGATCAGCGAAGACGCACTCGAGGACTTGGTGCGACAGGCAAGCGAGATCGACATGGATGAGGTCCGGCGCCAGATCGCAGCCGAACGGGCAGCGGCCGGCGCCTGAGGTCTCGGCCGGCGTCGGTAAGGGTCTCCCTCCCACTCCCGCCACCAGTACCGGCGCCGGCCGACCTCTCCTGTCTTGCCGGTATCTCCCCGGGCCGCCAGGAGGGTGCCTGACGCGACGTTGTCCTCGTGCCATCATCTGCTCATGACCGGTACGTCCCACCGAGGACGTCTGCTCGTCGCCACGCCTGTCATCGGCGACCCCAACTTCCACCGCACCGTGGTGCTCCTGCTCGAGCACAACGAGCAAGGTGCCCTGGGCTTGGTCCTCAACCGGCCCACCGACGTGGCTCTTCTCGACCCGTTGCCCGAGTGGGAGGGTCTGGCGGCTTCGCCGCGGGTGGTGTTCGTCGGTGGTCCCGTGGAGCAGGGAGCGGCGATCGGGTTGGCGCAGCGGCGGCCGGTGCAGGCGAGCGGCGACGGCTTCGATCCCATCCTCGGGTCGATCGGCACGCTCGACCTCTCGCGTGATCCGCACGACGTCGACGAGACGATCGAGGCGGTGCGGGTGTTCGCGGGCTACGCCGGATGGGGCCCCCGACAACTCGAGCACGAGCTGGCAGCGGGCGCGTGGATCGTGGTCGACGCCCACCCCGATGACATCCTCTGCGACCATCCCGGCGAGCTCTGGCGGGATGTGCTCCGCCGCCAGGGCGGCGACCTGGCACTGTTGAGCTACTGCCCGCCCGACCCGTCTCTCAACTGACCCGACGGCGGAGGCCGGCGAGCACCGCGGGCCCGCAGGACCACCGTGACCACCACCGCGAGGATCACTACGGTGGCGAGAGCGAGGGGGAGCCCGGTGGCTCGCCCGGGCGTCGAGTCGTGCTCGGCCGGTCGCTGGAGTCGTTCGGGATCGAGATCGCGCGGTGGGGTGGAGGACGGTGGCACCTGCTGATCGGCGGCGGCCGTGGCGGCGGAGGCGGGTGACGAGGCCGACGTGAGCTGCGTTCCACCCGTCACCCACATCGCGGACGCCGCCACGGCGGCGACCAGGACGGCACGAGCGATCGGAGGCATCACCGCTGGAGCGTAGGCCGTTAGGGTGACCGGCGTGCTCCGGGGCGACAACGTCGACGGCGGCGCGTTCGGGTGCTGGGCGCGCGACGCGGACGACTCGCCCACCTATCTGGTCGGTGGCTCGGCCACACCAGAGGGGGTGCTGCCCCCCGGCGGGATCGCCGCCTGCTGGCACCAGATCGGCAACGCCGGGCTCACCGCCACCGCGCACGCCGGAGGATGGGTCACCCTGTGGGCCACGAGCCGGGGAATGATTCGTCTCACCGGCCCGTCGAGCCGGTGGGGGGTGGTGGGCGAGGTGCCGGTGCGGCGGCGCGCTCGGTTCGGGTGTGGCTACGCGGCATGGGAGGCGAGCTACGCGGGCGGGCTGCTCGTGCGGCGGCGGGTCGGGTCGCCGTGCGACGACACGCCGGTGCTCCGAGTCGACGTCGAGATCGCCAACCCGGACGGGCGGCTCGCGGTGGCCTACGAGGAGGACTGGGTCGTCGAGCCGACCGTGCTGCTCGTCGGGGCCCTGATGAGCCCGCATCTCCCGCCCCCGCCCGGCGCTTCGCTCACCCATCGGCTGGCCTGGCACGCCACCTACGGGCTGTCAGCGGTGGTCCGCGCCCTGACGACCGCGGCGCGCTCCGTGGCCTCCGCTCGGCTGGTCGGCCCACCGCGATTCGACGCCGACCGGCGGGCCGTGTGGAGCGCGCCACGGCACCCCCCGCGGCCCGCTCTCGGGCCTGCGTGGGTCGACCGGTCGTTGCCCACGTTGGTGGTGGCATCGCTCGACGAGGACGTGCCCTGCGAGGGTGGGGGGTCGGCGCTGCGCCTGCGGGTGGGCGACGTCGGTCGCGGCCGGACCGAGCGGCTCGCCTTCGCCGTCGCGCTCGCGGACGACCCCGGGGACGTCGATGCGCTCATCGATCGGGCCCGGCAGGCGGACCCAGCTGCGAGTGCCCGATCCTGGGGGTCGCTGGCGGTGCTCGACACCGGCGGGCGGGCGCCGGCGCTCGAACGGGAGACGGCCTGGCATGCCGCGTACCTCGTCGGCGCCCAGCAACCCGACGCCTACTTCGGCCATCGGTACGTGAGCCAGGGCTCTGCCTACGCCTTCGTGCACGGCCTCCAGGGGGCACCCCGTGACTACGCGATCTTCTCGGTCCCGCTCACGCTGATCGATCCGGCCGGGGCCCGCCACCTGCTGCAGGTCATGATGCGGATGACCAAGCCGAGTGGCTCGGTGCTCTATGCCCACACCGGTAGGGGGCAGTGCACCGCAGGTGGGGTCCACGCCGCACCGACGGACCTGCCGATCTTCTTCCTGTGGGCACTGACCGAGTACGTGTGGGCCACCGGTGACCGGGCGCTGCTCGACCAGCCGGTGCCGTTCTACCCGGCCGAGGACCGAGCGACGGCCACGCCGCGTGACCGGGTGGCCCAGGCGTTCCACTACCTGCGGGACCGGGTGGGCCGCGGGCCGCACGGCCTGCTGCGGGTCGGCAGCGGTGACTGGGCCGATCCGATCTCCGCCATGGTGGTTGACCGTCGAGCGTTCCACGAGCACGGCGAGTCCGGCTTCAACACCGCTTTCGCGGTCTACGTGCTGCCGCGGGCGGCGCGCCTCATCGCCGAGAGTCACCCGATCGATGCAGCGGAGATGGTGGCCCTGGCCGGGGAGCTGCGGCGAGCCATGCAGAACACCTGGCAGGGGGAGTGGTTCCTGCGTGGCTACGACGGCCGGGGTGGGCCGCTCGGTGAGCGGCACCTGTTCCTCGACGGCCAGGTGTGGCCCCTCATCGCGGGCATCGGCGACGACGCGCAGCGGGCCCGCCTGGTCTCGGCCATCGGTGATCGCAACGATGATCCCTCCCCGATCGGCGCCACGATCCTCGACCGACCTCACCCGGTGCGCTTCGGGATGCTGGCGCCGGGTTGGGACTGCAACGGCGGGGTCTGGGCCGCCATCAACGCCCTGCTGGCCTGGGGCTACGCGCTGCACGACCCGGCTCGGGCCTGGCGTCTCCTCGAGAAGCAGTCGCTCGCCGGCCACGCCCGGGCGTACCCGAACGTGTGGTTCGGGATCTGGAGCGGGCCGGACGCCTACAACGCCTGGTTCGGTTCGAGGCCGGGGGAGACGTTCGTGCAGCCGGCCACACCCATGCAGGAGTACCCGGTGATGAACGCCAATGCGCACGCGGGGCCACTACTCGCGCTGATGAGGGTGCTGGGTCTCGAGGCGACCGAGCAGGGCATGGTCGTCCAGCCGCGGGAGGTGCCGGTGCGGTGGTCGTTGACCACCCCGGTGGGGACCTTCAGCGGAGGTCCGCCGCGGTGACGAGGTCCACCAGCGTGCCGCAACCGGGTGTGGCCTCTATCCAGGCGTCGATGTCCAACCTGAGGGTGGCCAGTGCAGCGGTGCGTAGCCGAGCGGTCGTGCGGCAGAGCAGTTCGATGAGCTCCTCGAGGCTCGGGTTGTGCCCGACCACCATCACGTCCCTCACGTCGGCGGGGAGCCCCCGGACCAGCTCGAGGAGACCGGCGGCGTCGGCACCGTAGACCCGCGGCTCGACCCGCAGGGGGCACCCGAGGGCCTCTACGACCGGCTCGGCGGTATCCAGTGCCCGCTTGGCATCCGAGGAGATGACCAGGCCGACCGGCCAGCCCCCGATGTGCTCCGCGATGAGCTGCCGAGCTCTCACCCCGCGCCGGTTCAGGGGCCGGTCATGGTCCTCCATGGCCTGCGACCAATCCGACTTGGCGTGGCGGAGCAGGCGCAGCGTCCTCACGGCAACCGGGCTGGGACGGCCGGGCACTCAGGTGCCGAAGGTCGAACGCAGCGCGGACGCGGCCTCGGCGACCGCCTCGGAACCGGCGGGAATGAGCCCTCCCATGGAGAAGAAGCCGTGGATCTGGCCCTCGTAGCAGCGGAGGGTCACGTCGACGCCCGCCTGCCGCATCCGCTCGGCATAGGCGTTGCCCTCGTCGCGCAGGGGGTCGTACTCCGCGGTGATGACCAGCGCGGGTGGCAGGTCGGCGAGCATCTCGAGGTCGGCGTGCAGCGGCGACACGCGGGGATCGGTGGGATCGGCGCCGGCGAGGTAGTGGTCGAGGAACCAGCGCATGGTGTCCGCCTCGAGTAGGTAGCCGGAGCCATTCTCGGCGTGTGAGGGGAGCGAGGTGGTCGCATCGGTGACGGGGTAGACGAGAAGCTGGAACCCGAACCCGTCGACCTCCTGGGCCACCACCGTGGCCAGGTTGCCCCCGGCAGAGTCGCCACCCACCGCCACCCGGCTGGGATCGCCTCCGATCTCGGCGGCGTGCTCGAGCACCCACTCGCCGACGCTGAGGCAGTCCTCGAGACCACGGGGGAACGGGTGTTCGGGCGCGAGGGAGTAGTCGACCGAGACCACGAGGCAGCCCGCCCGGGAAGCGAGCTCGGCACAGACGGGCACGCTCAACTCCGAGCTGCCGATCACCCATCCGCCGCCATGGAACCAGACCAGCACCGGAAACGGCTCGGTGCCGTGAGGCTCGACGAGATGGACCGGTACCCCCGTGATCTCGCTCCGCTCCACCGAGGCGACCTCCGGGGCCGGGCCTGCCGCCAGCGAGGACAGCCCCGCGTAGTCGGCACGGGCTTCCTCGGGGGTACGCGCCGTGACCGGTGGCCCGCCGAACTGGGCGATCAGGTCGAGGATCTGCTGCGCGGCAGGGTCGAGTGGCATCGGGACCTCCACGGCCGACACGGACGTGCGGGCACGGTAGCTCAGGGCATCCGGATCTGCGCCGGGGAGCGGTGAGGAGGCCCGGGTGCCGGACCGGTACGCTCGTCGCCGTGCAATCCGGACTCGCCTTCGCGGTCGCCGGCATCCCCGTGCGCGTGCTCCCCACGTTCTTCCTGGTGAGCATCCTGCTGGGCCTCGGCTACGGGGACGCCCTGCTGGTCGGGCTGTGGGTGACCGTGGTGTTCGCCTCGATCCTCATCCACGAGCTGGGCCACGCCGCTGCCTACCGGTGGTTCGGGAGCGACGCGGCGATCGTGCTCCACAGCTTCGGGGGTCTCACCCTCGGCCGGTCGCTGTCGCTCGGCCGTGATCTGGTCGTGAGCCTGGCCGGTCCGGCTGCGAGCTTGCTGGTGGGTGTCCCCTTGCTCGGGCTCGCGGCCTCGGGCACGGTCACCGGGCAGACCGGCGAGGCCGTGCTCACGATGGCCATCTGGGTCAACGTCGGGTGGGCGCTGATCAACCTGTTGCCGATCCTGCCGCTCGATGGTGGTCAGGCCCTGGTGTCGTTGTTGTCGATGATCACCAAGCGGGACGCGACCCGCTTGGTCAACGCGGTGTCAGTGGTGGTCGCCGGGGTCGCCGTGTACCTGGCCGTCCAGGCCGGCTTGCTGTACGCCGCTGTGTTGGCAGGGCTCTTCCTCCTGATCAACGTGCACGCGTTGAGCCAGCGGCAACCGTGGCGACCCGCCCGCCCGGCGAGGTCGGCGCGGACCGACCCGGGTGACCGCGCGCCGGCTGGCCGGCACCTCGCCGATCCACGCCCGGTCACCTCCCCTGCGCCGGTCGCGCCCCCGGTGCCCGTGGCTCCCCCGGCGGAGCCCGCCGGGCGCGGGAGCGGAGCGGAGACGAGTCCGCCCTCGGCCGCCCCTGTCTCTCGCCCACCGATCGTGGGGCGGCGCAGCCTCGACGACGAAGTCGCGTCTGCCATCAAGGCGGTGGTGGCGAACGAGCCCGAGCTGGCGCTGATCGCCATCGCGCGGGTGCGGGCGCACGGCCTCACCGCCGAGCAGACCGTGCGCGCCGACGAGCTCGAGGCATGGGCGTGGATGCAACGGGGAGATCTCCCCTCCGCCGCGCCCTTCATCGAGGCGGTGCCGGTGGGTGACCCTGCCCGGGCACTCCTCGAGGCGGGCCGAGCCGGGTTAGCAGGCCAGGGTTGGGAGGAGGCCCGACGCTTGGCCGACCCCCATGGTGAGGGAGCGGCGCTGTCGGCCCGGTTCCTGTCGACGATGCTCCCCGCGGATGGTCAGGGGGAGCCGGCCGAGTGAGCGGCGGTGATCCCGGCAGGCCGGCGCACCTGCTTCCTCACTCGTCGGGGATGGCCTCCCACCACTGGCACCACCAGTCCTCGCCCACCAGGATCCGGATCTGCGGATGCCAGCAGTAGGTCAGATCGGCGTCGGTGTCGAGGTAGTAGAGGCAGTTCCGGCACCGCTCGTCGCCGGAGGGATGCCCCCGGAGCACGGCTCGATCTATGAAGTGCTGGAGTTCGAGCCAGTTCTTCTCGTCGATCTCCTTGGGCTCGGGCGGTGGGATCTCGTAGTCAGCCATGATTCGAACGTACCGCGGCCGCGCCCGGGTGCTCGGTAGGGTCGGATCGTGGGGATCGTGCGAGGCTCCCGCCCCCGTGCGCCGCTCATCGCCTCCCGCCTGGGGAGGACGGTGGCGCGGACCGTGGGCGCGGGGTTGGTCGGGTTGGCTGCCTACGACCTGCTGCAGACGAAGCACGCGATCCTGCGGAACTTCCCCGTCATCGGGCATCTGCGCTACAGCCTCGAGGCGGTCGGACCAGAACTGCGCCAGTACATCGTCACCGACAACAACTCGGAGCGACCGTTCTCGCGTGATCAACGCCACTGGATCTACGCGGTGGCGAAAGGCGAGAACAGCTACTTCGGCTTCGGGACCGACAACGACCTCGACCAGTCGCCGAGCTACCTGATCATCAAGCAGGCCACCTTCCCGGCCCCCGGTATGGGGCCCGGCCAGCCTGATCCGGCGACCCCTGTCCCTTGCACCAAAGTCATGGGCGCTGCCCATCGGCGCCACCGGGCGTTCCGTCCTGCGTCAGTGGTCAACATCTCGGCGCTGAGCTACGGCTCGCTCAGCGGTTCCGCCATCGAGGCGCTCAACCGCGGGGCGGCGCTGGCTGGCTGCCTGCACAACACCGGCGAGGGTGGGGTGTCACCGCATCATCGCCAGGGTGGAGAACTGGTGCTCCAGATCGGCACGGGCTACTTCGGCTGCCGTGACGAGCGTGGCCGCTTCGACCTCGATCGGCTCGTCGACTTGGTCGCGTCCGCACCGGTGAGGGCGGTGGAGATCAAGCTCAGCCAGGGGGCCAAACCTGGTCTCGGCGGCGTGCTACCGGGAGTCAAGGTGACCCCTGAGATCGCGGCGATCCGGGGCGTGCCCGTGGGTGTGGATTGCGTCAGTCCCCCGTACCACACCGCCTTCCACGACGTCGACGGGCTGCTCGAGTTCGTGGAACGCATCGCCGAGGCGACCGGTCTGCCGGTCGGGGTGAAGTCGGCGGTGGGTCAGCAGGAATTCTGGGAGGAGCTCGCCACCAGGATGGCGGCTACCGGGCAGGGTCCCGACTTCGTCACCATCGACGGTGGAGAGGGGGGTACCGGAGCGGCGCCGCTGGTGTACAGCGACCACGTGGCGCTGCCATTTCGCGTCGGCTTTCCGCGGGTGTATCGGGCGTTCGTCGAAGCCGGCCTCGCCGACGATGTGGTGTTTGCCGGAGCGGGCAAGCTGGGGTTGCCGGAGGCGGCACTGCTGGGCATGGCGATGGGGCTCGACCTGGTGAACGTCGGTCGAGAAGCCATGCTGGCCATCGGGTGCATCCAGGCGCAGCGGTGCCACACGGGGCGATGCCCGACGGGGGTGGCGACCCAGAACCGCTGGCTGGCCAGCGGTCTCGACCCGTCGCTCAAGTCCAGCCGGGCGGCGAACTACCTGATGGCGTTGCGCCACGAGCTGCTGCGCCTCGCCCATGTGTGCGGTGTGGTTCATCCGGCGCTGGTGACTCTCGACCACTTCGAGATGATCGAGGACGGGCCGACCGGGATCCCTGCCCGGGAGGTGTTCGGGTACGAGCCCGGCTGGGGAGTCCCGGTGACGCTCAGGCGAGAGCCCGGGTCGCGGTGAGCCACGCGCCGAAGCCGCCGATGAGATCGGACACGTCCGCTGCTCCGAGGGAGCGGAGGAGGCTCGCCGCGATGGAGGATCGGTAACCGCCCGCGCAGTAGACGACGATCGGCCGGTCGAGATCGAGTTCGCCCGCGCGGTCGCGCAGCTCGGCCAGCGGGATCCGGAGCGCACCCGGGATGCTGCCGAGTGCAGATTCGGCGTGGTTGCGCACGTCGACGATCTGGACCTCCGTGCTGGCTCGCCGCTCGTCGAGCCGGGCGACGGGCAACCGAGGGGCGTGGCCGACGACATCAGGCCGGGCCATGAACGCAGCGGGACCCTCCCGGAGGACGCCGACGACGGTGTCGAAGCCGATCCGCCCCAACCGCAGCTTCGCCTCGTGCTCGGTGCCCGGATCGCTCACCAGCACGATGGGCGTGTGCGGTGGGACCACGGTGCCCACGTACTCGGCGAAACGGCCGTCGATGCCGACGTTGACCGAGCCGGCCAGGTGCCCGGCTGCGAAGTCGGCGGCTGGGCGGGTGTCGATGACGACGGCGCCGGCAGCCTGCTCCGCCAGCACCTGGTCGAGATCGAGCGGGGCCGGCGGAGCGATGTCGAGCAGGTCCCGCGCTTGCTTGTTGAGGCCGGCGTTGTAGCAGAAGTAGGCGGGCGCAGCGCTCTGCCCTTCGGTCACGGCGGCGACGAACTCCTCGACGGGCATGGGTTGCAGGGCGTAGTTGGTGCGGCGTTGCTCGCCGATGGTGGAGACGGTCTCGGTGGAGAGGCTCTTGCCGCAGGCTGACCCGGCGCCGTGGGCAGGGAAGACCTTGGTGCTGTCAGGCAGGTCGAGGAGCTTGTCGTGCACGGAGACGTACAGCTTGCGGGCCAGCTCGTCGGCCGACACGCCCACGGACGACAGCAGGTCGGGGCGGCCCACGTCACCGATGAAGAGGGTGTCGCCGGTGAGCACGCCGAAGGGCTCGGGGTCATCACCGTGCTCCCACACCACCACGCTGATCGACTCGGGCGTGTGACCTGGGGTCTCGCGGAACTCGAGGACCACGCCGCTGCCGTCGGCGGGCCCGAGCGCGAGCCGCTCCCCGTCGGTCACCCTACGGATCGGGTACTGGGGGCTCGCCGCCGATCCGTAGATGATCTCCGCCCCGGTCGCCTGGGCGAGCTCGAGGTGGCCGGACAGGAAATCCGCGTGGAAGTGGGTCTCGATCACGTAGTCGATGCGGAGCCCCTCGGCGGCGGCGTCGTCGAGGTACTCCTGGATGTCGCGCTTCGGGTCGACCACCGCGGCGCGTCTCGTGGTCTCGTCGGCGATCAGGTAGCTCGCGTGGGACAGGCAGTCCAGGTAGTACTGCGTGAACTTCACCGTGGACCTCCTCGACGTCCGGATGCTAGACAACTATACCCTCAGGGGTATCTGTCCGAAACCTCGCGGGCGGCGCCGGGTGGCGTCCCGGCAGCTGTCGCCAGCAGGGTCTGAGGCGGGCGGCACCAGGCCTCGCTCGGCCGGGGTTCAGCCGGGTCCGCTCAGGAGGGAGCCGTCACCTGGTGCACGCTCGAGCCGCGGCGGCCGGCACTTCCCGCGCGGACCTCGAGTTGTGCGGGGATGCGGTTGCGGAGGTCGGCCACGTGGCTGACGATGCCGATGGTGCGGCCACCGCTGCGCAGCTCGTCGAGCACGTCCATGACGACCTGGAGGGTGTTGTCGTCGAGGCTGCCGAAACCCTCGTCGATGAAGAGGGTGTCGATGCGGGTGCCGCCTGCCTCGGCGGTGACGACGTCGGCCAGTCCCAGCGCCAGCGCCAGGGACGCCATGAAACTCTCGCCGCCCGAGAGGGTGGTGGTCTGGCGTTCGGTGCCGCTCCAGGCGTCGATCACGAGCAGGCCCAGCCCACTCCGCCGGCGCCCGTCAGCCTCCTCGTCGGTGTGGCGGAGGGTGTAGCGGCCGCTGCTCATCTGGTGGAGGCGCCGGCTCGCCGCGTGAGCGACCTGCTCGAGGCGTGCCGCGAGCACGAACACCGACAGGCGCATCCGCAGCGCGTTGTCCGCCTCGCCAGCGACCAGGCGGGCGAGGCCCGCGACCTCGTCGTGGCGGGCGCTGACAGGCCCGAGTCGATCGACCGCGTCCCGCAGGTCGATCACGTTCTCGCGCAGGTGCTGCACGGTCTCGGCGAGAGCCCCGGACCGGCGCAGCGCCTCGTGTAGCTCGGCGTCTGCTCGCTCCCGGGCGGCGCCGAGCCCGTTGAGGTCTGCGGGTGGTCGGGCAGCAGCCTCGGCGAGCTCGGGATCGTCGAGCGTCTCCTGGGTCGCCCGGAGCAGGGCATGGTGCTCGTCGATCGCCTGACGGAGGGAACGGATCTCGTCGAGGCGGAGGATGGCGCGTCGGGCAGCGTCGGCGTCGGCGAAGCCGGCGGCCGCGGCCTCGCGTTGTGCGGCCTGCTCGGCGTCCCGGAGCCGGTTCGTCGCGTCGTGGTGCGCGTCGATGGCGCTGGCCAGCGCGTCGCAGGCCCGTGCCAGCTCGTCGTGGCGGGTCATCGCCACGGCCACCGTCGGGGCTCCTCCGAGGCCTTCCTCGAGCCGCTTGCGGTCCCCGATCTGCTCCTGGTCCGCCACCGTGATCGCATGCTCGGCCTCGCCGATGCGCTTGCTGAGCTGTTCCCGCTCGAGGTGGAGCTGCCCCTGGTGGTCGGCGAGGAGCTGCAGCTCTGCTTCGATGGCGGCCAGTCGGCCAGCGTGCTCCTCGGCCTCGGCGAGCTCCGCCGCGAGGGAGCAGGCCTGCTGCTCCAGCTCGAGGACCGGGGCCTCACCCGCGGTGGCCTCCGCGGCGGCCAGCTCGGCGCGGAGATCGGCTTGCACCCGCTCGAGCTCGGATCGACGACGCTCGGCGTCATCCACGCGCGCCGTGGCGTCGTCGAGCTGCTCGGCCGTGACCAGCCCCCCGGTGCCGGCGGTCGCCGGGCATGGGTGATCGACGCTTCCGCACACCGGGCAGGCCGAACCCGGTTCGAGGCCGGCGGCCAGCTCGGCGGCCATGTTGGCGATGCGTGCTTCCTGCAGGTGGTGCAGAGCGTCGCGCGCCTCTTGGTGGGCGTCGATGGCGGCGCGCAGCTTGTCGTCGATGCCCCGGAGCTGCTCGCGGAGCCGGTCGCGGGTGTGGCCTGCCGAGCAGCGTCGCTGCGCGTCTCGGGCGGCGGCGCGCAGACCCTCGACTGAGCCGGCGGCCCGGGCCGCGCGCTCCTTGTCGAGCACGAGGCCCTCGACCCGACCGGGGAGCTCGCCGAGCGAGAGGGTCAGCTGGTCGAGCTGCTCCTGCAACCGGATCAGCTCGTCTCGCCTCGCGGCGATCTCACGGTCTCGCCGGCGCAGGTCGCGCTCGACGGTGGTGAGTTGCTCGAGCTGCCCGCGCTGCTGGAGGAGGGCGTCGCGCCGCCGGGTGAGGTGCTCGATGTCGGCCGCGGCGAGGCTCGGGTCGAGCGCTTCGACCGATCGGCGCTGCTGCTCGAGTGCCTCCCGAGCGTCGCACTCGCGGGCGCGGGCGTGCTCGACCTGGGCCAGCAGCGGGCCCACGGGGCTGGCCTGCTCGTGGGCCCGGAGGCGGTCGACCCGCCGTTCGTGCTCATCGTGCGCCGCGTGCAGCTCGGTGCGTCGGCGGAGGGCCTCGGCATGCCGGCGCTGGCGCTCGTGGAGCTGCCGAGCGGCGTCGTGTCGGCCGGCCAGGTCGTCGCGTTGTGCCTGCAGGCGGCTGACGCGGTCGGCCGCCCGCGTTGCCGCGTCCTCAGCGAGGTCGAGGAGATGCCGGGCCCACCCTGCGAGCTCGGCCCGGTCAGCCGGTGGCGGAGGAAGCGTGCCCACGTCTCCGACGAGGGAGTGTGCGAGGGCCTCCACCGCCCGGGTCCCCCGGTCCACCTCGGCGCAGGCCTCGTCGAGCGCCTTGGCGGCCGCCTTGCGCTGCTCGTCGAGCCAGGTCTCGATACGGGCGAACCGGTCGGTGGCGAACAGCTTCTCGAGGAGCGGGCGGCGCTCCTCCGCGCTGGCTTGCAGGAACTTGGCGAACTCGCCCTGGGGAAGCAACACCACCTGGTGGAACTGGTCTGGGCCCATGTGGAGCAGGTCGGCCACGAGCAGGCCGACCTCGGCGGGCCGGCTGGTCACGGGCTTCCATGCATCGTCGAGGCGCTCCTCGGCGAGCGCGGTCGGCGGCTCCTCGACGAAGCCCTCGCCCCGCTTCTTCGGGCGCGGCTGCTTCGGTCGCCGGGTGAACCGAAGGCGGCGCTCGCCGAAGCTCGCCTCGAGCACCACCTCGGTGGGGGTCGCCGGGTCGGCGAGGTGCGAGCGCGGACCCTCGGCCCGGGCGCGCACCCCGGGTACGGTGCCGAAGAGCGCGAACGACACGGCATCGAGGATCGTGGTCTTGCCGACACCGGTCGGGCCGTGCACGAGGAACAGGCCGCGGTCGTTGAGCTCGTCGACGTCGATGACCTGGCGGTGGGTGAAGGTCCCGAACGCCTGGATCTCGATGCGGTGCAGGCGCATCAAGCCACCTCCGCGATCCGTTGCGCCTGGACGGCGGCGTCGAGCAGCGCGTCCTCCGCGGCGGTGACCGGCCGGCCGCGCACGTGCTCGACGAACGCCCGGCACACCTCGAGATCGGAGCGCCCCTCAACCTTCTCGCCGTAGACGACCTCCGTGGTGGTGCTGGCCTCGAAGACCAGCCGGAGCACGTGCGGGAACCGCTTGCGGAGCCGCTCCATGGGGTTGGCCGGACGCCGCTCGTCGGTGACGGTGATCTCGAGCCAGGCATGCTCGTGACCGGTGAACTCGGCCGAGGAGAGCAACTCGTCGAAGGTGCCGCGCAGCCGGGCCATCGGTCGCCACGGGGGGATGGGGATGCGCTCCAGGCGCGGTGGCCCGCTGGCCGGCAGGTCGACGACGGTGAACGACTTGGGGTGCCCCGCCTCGGAGAACGAGTAGGCGATCGGCGAGCCGCTGTAGGCGATGTGCTCCGCGAGTTGCTGGGGGCGATGGAGGTGACCGAGAGCCACGTAGTCGGCGCCGGCGAACACCGCGGTGGGTACCGACGCTGTGCCCCCCACGGTGAGGTCGCGCTCGCTGTCGCAGGGCTCGCCGCCGGTGGCGAAGGCGTGGGCCAGCACGACGGAGCGAGGCTCGCCGCGCCGGGCGCGATCGGCGGCCACCCTGGCCATCGCGGCTCGCAGTACCGCCTCGTGACGCACCTCGCCCGCCTCCAGCGGGGAGCAGGCGAGCGCCGGCTCGAGGTAGGGGAGGGGGTAGATGGCGACGTCACCGGCGCTGTCGGCGAGCAGCACTGGTTCGCCGCACGTCTCGACCCGGGTGCGCAGGTGCACGCCGGCCGCCTCCAGCAGCCGGCTCCCGAAGGCCAGGCGGCCCGCAGAGTCGTGGTTGCCGGCGATCAACACCACGGGTACGCCCGTGCTCCGTAGCCGGAGGAGCGTGTCGTCGAACAGCTCCACCGCGTCCAGCGGGGGGATGGCCCGGTCGTAGAGGTCACCGGCGATCAGCACGGCATCGATGCTCTCGCCGGCCACGACCTCGACGAGGAGATCGGCGAACGCCGCCTGCGCGTCGATGAGTGCCTCGCCGTGCAGCGAGCGGCCCAGGTGCCAGTCGGAGGTGTGCAGGAGCCTCACGCCGACACCGTACGCAGGGGGTCTGACAAGAATGGGGGATGGCCCGGTGCGCCGTCGGCGGATGCCGGCACCGGCCCGGCAGATGCCTCCCGGCACGCCCGGAAGCCCGGATCGGTGGAGCTGGGGGGAATCGAACCCCCGTCCGCCGAGCGGTCATCGCCCGCGATACGACCATTCCCGGTTCTCGGCTCAACGGCTGCCGACCCGCCGGGTCGGGCGGGGCGGGTTGGCGACCCCACCGCCGGGTCTTTCCCCGGGGTCAGCGGTCTTTCACGCCGTCAGCGGTCTCTCCCTGCCGTCCACCACTACTTCTGTTGCCGGGCTGTAGTGGTCAGGCCCCGTGCGCCATTGCTGGTCACGATGACTCTCTGCGACCTGACGGATCAGGCAGCGAGAGCGAACTCGCCATCGGCGGTTCTTTGGTTGCCCCGTTTTAGGAGTCTGAGCAACTCCGGTCGCACGGATCGACTTCCGGTCTCAGCGTCGAAACCGATCAGCCCCGTTGTAAAACACCGCTCGCCCGAGCGGCCTTCCCATGCTAGCGGCGGCCGGGCGGCGTCGAGCAGGGATTCCCAGGCGAACCTGGTGGATGGAGGGTCGGCGGCCACTCGCCGTGAGCGCCGGAGCACGCTCATGTACCCTCGGGGCATCCGGCCAGGCCGCGGCACCGCGGCCTGAGCCCATGAGAAGCGGCGGGACCGAGAGGCTCCTGTGGGAGGAAGTTCGCAGGTGGAGCGCACGAACCTGATAGCGAGCCGCCGCGCTGCTCTCCGGCCGGGCGCCGTCACCGGGCTCGCACTGCTGGCGGTGGTCGGCGTCGCACTGGTGGTCACCGCGCTGCGGGCCGACGCCGCGAGCTGCGACAAGAACTGGATCGGCCCGCCGGGCGGGCTCTACCAGACCGGGGCCAACTGGTCCCCGAGCGGTGTCCCCTCCGCCAGCCAGTTCGCGTGCGCGCCTCCTGGTTCGTCGATCGTGTTCAGCGACACCCAGAACCGCACCGTCAAGGGCGTCGACTTCAAGGGCAGCCTCACCATCACCGGCACCCGGGAGCTGCGGATCGGCACCACCAGCGCGAACGAGGCGTCCTCGGTGGCGAACCTGGTGCTCAACGGCCGCCGGGGCGGCGCAGCCCAGCTCACGGTCACCGGGTCGCTCACCGTCGGCAGCGGCGCGATCCTCGGCTCGCCGCAGGCGGCCACCGCCGGCTATGGCGGTACGACCGTCGTCGCCGCTGGTGCCAGCGCCAGCCTCGCCGCCGACCTCACCATCGAGTCGGGCCACACCCTTCGCAACGAAGGCTCGACGAGCTGGCCCGCCGGCGACATCACCCTCTGCCGAGCCTCGAGCATCGTCAACGCCGGGAGCTTCGAGCTGCCCGCCAGCCCCCTCTACACCGTCTCAGAATGTGACGCGGGTGACGGTGACGTGGCTTTCGTCAACGAGAGCTCCGGCGTGGCCACCAAGGGGCCGGGGTCGGACGAGGGCTCGCTGTACGTGCCGTTCGCCAACGACGGTGCCGTCGAGGTCCACGGCGGGTCGCTGTTCCTGGTCGACCAACCGGTGCTCGACCCCGACACCGGCTCGTTCCAGATCAGTCCGGGAGCCACGCTCGAGCTCTGCGGGAACCGGGCCTTCGGCACCGGCGCCACCATCGGCGGGGGGCTGCTCAAGGTGTCCTGCGGCTACATCGAGCTGGGTCCCATCGACACCCTGCCGGTGCTCGACTTCGCCGGTGGCGAGATCGTGGGCAGCCTGACCGTCACCGACTCGTTAACCTGGGGTTTCGGCTTGTTCTCCGGTTCGGGCACGACCACCATTGGGCCGTCCGCGACGGCCACCGGCGGCTACTACCTCGACGGGCACACGCTGGTCAACGAGGGAAGCTGGTCGCTCGGCACCGGCGAGCTGTCGATCTGTGCGGGCTCGACCGTCGAGAACCGCGGGAGCCTCGACCTCGGGCTCGCCGGCGGGTCCATCTCGAACTGCGGTGATCCGAGCGGGGTGCTCCTCAACACCGCTCCCGGCACCATCACCAAGGGATCCGGGGGTACCACCCAGATCCAGCCGGTGGTGACCAACCTGGGCACCATCGAGGTCGCCAGCGGGGGGCAACTCAGGATCAGCGGCGACCTCACCAACCTCACCGCCGGCACCCTCACCGGCGGCACCTACCACCTCGGCGGGACCCTGCGGCTCGACGAGGCCGGGACCGGCGGGATCACCGCCAACGCCGCGACCGTTCGCCTCGACGGCCCCGGAGCCACCGTCACCAATGCGGCCGGCGGCGACGCGCTCGCCGGACTGTCGACCAACGCCGCGGCCGGCACCCTGCAGTTGAGCGGCGGCCGGCAGCAGACCGTCGCCGCTGGGCTCACCAACGCCGGTGCCTTGGTGACCGATGCCGGCAGCCGGCTCACCGTTCCCGGGGGCGACCTGGTCCAGACCGGCGGCAGCACCACCCTCACCGGCTCGACCGCTCAGCTACGGCTGCTCGGCGGGGGCACCGTCCGCGTCGACGGCGGCACCCTGACCGGATCGGGCACCGTCGACGCGGCGCTGGTCCGCAACGCGGCCCGGGTCGAGCCGGGCGTCTCCGGGCCGGGCGCCCTCGACCTCACGGGTGGCTTCACCCAGGCCGCGAGCGGCACGCTGGCCGTGGACCTCGACGGCACCGCCCCGGCAACCCAGCACGACGTCCTCAGCGCCGCCGGTCCGGTCGAGCTGGCCGGTGCCCTCGAGCTCGTCGGCGGTCACGCACCCGCCGACGGCGACACCTACGAGATCGTCACCGGCTCGAGCCGGCAGGGCACCTTCGACTCGATCACCGGTGACGACGCGGGCGGCGGGCTGACCTTCGTACCCGTCTACGACACTGCCGCGGTGCGGGTGCTCGCCACCGGCGCCCCGGTGATCGGCATCGACGACCTGGCCCAGGCCGAAGGCGACGTGGGCACCTCGGTGATGACCTTCACGCTCTCGCTGTCCAAGCCCTCGGCATCGACGGTGACGGTGCAGGTCGACACCGCGGACGGGACCGCCACCACATCCGGCGACGACTACCTGCCGCGGTCGACGCTGGTGTCGTTCTCGCCCGCCGAGACCACCGCCACCGTGGAGGTCACCATCGTCGGCGACACCGCCTACGAGCACGACGAGACCTTCCACGTCGAGTTGTCCAGCCCGACCAACGCGGTGATCGGCGACCCGGGCGCGGTCGGCACCATCCTGAACGACGATCCCGTCCCCAGCCTCTCGATCGACGACGTGACGGTGGTGGAGGGCGACAGCGGCACGGTTCCGGCCGTCTTCACGGTGTCGCTCAGCGCGCCGAGCCCCGATCCGGTCACCGTCGGGTTCGCTACCGCCGACGGGAGCGCCACCGCGCCCAGCGACTACGCCAGCGCGGCGGGAACGCTCACCTTCCAGCCCGGCGACACCGCCCGGACGGTCACCGTCCAGGTGGCCGGCGACCAGCTCTACGAGGGAGACGAGTCCTTCATGGTCGGCCTGCTCGCCCCCACCGGCGCCACCATCGCCGACGGGCAGGGGACCGGCACCATCGTCGACGACGAGGACCAGCCGTCGGTGTCGATCCTCGACACCGCAGTCCTCGAGGGCGACGCCGGCACCACCGATGCCGTGTTCACTCTCACCCTCATCCCGGCGAGCCAGTCCCCCGTGACCGTCGAGGTGGCCACGGTTGATGGCACCGCAGTGGCGCCGGAGGACTACGCCAGCGTCTCGAGCTCGGTGACCTTCGACCCGGGGGAGACGGTGCGCACGGTGGCGGTGGCGGTGAACGGTGACACCGTCTACGAGCTCGACGAGACGTTCACCGTGGAGCTGTCGAGCTCGTCGGGGGCCACCATCGGCGACGGACAGGGCAGCGGCACCATCGTGAACGACGACGATCCTCCCACGCTGTCGATCGATGACGTCAGCGTGTTGGAGGGCGACTCGGGCACCACCGATGCCACGTTCACCATCTCGCTGTCGTTCCCCTCACCGGGCCCGGTCACCGTTCAGGTGGTCACGGCGGACGCCGGCGCGGTGGCGCCGGAGGACTACGCCAGCGTGTCGAGCTCGGTGACCTTCGACCCGGGGGAGACGGTGCGCACGGTGGCGGTGGCGGTGAACGGTGACACCGTGTACGAGCCCGACGAGACGTTCACCGTGGAGCTGTCGAGCTCGTCGGGAGCCACCATCGCCGACGGGCAGGGCGTCGGCACCATCCTCAACGACGACCTGGCCCTCCCCGAGCTCTCCATCGACGACGTGACGGTGGTGGAGGGCGACAGCGGCACGACCGACGCGGTGTTCACCGTGACCCTGTCCACCGCCTCATCGGGCACGGTGAGCGTGGACTTCGCCACCAGCGACGGGACCGCGGTCGCGCCCGGCGACTACCTGCCGGTGTCGGGCACCCTGACCTTCGAACCCGGGGACACGTCGAAGACCATCACGGTCACCGTCAACGGCGACGTGGTCTCCGAGTTCGACGAGACGTTCACGGTCGTGCTTTCGAACCCGTCAGGGGCCACCATCGCCGATGGACAGGGCACCGGCACCATCCTCAACGACGACCTGGCGCCGGTGACGGTGTCGGTCGGCGACGCGTCCGTGTGGGAGGGCGACACGGCGACGCGCACCATCCTGGTGCCCGTCACGCTCTCGGGGCCTTCGACCACCCCGGTCACCGTCCAGTACCGCTTGGTCGGGCTCACCGCCACCGGCGGCCGGGTCGACTTCGAGGACTTCGGCGGGGCGGTGCGGACACTGACCATCAAGCCGAAGCCCACCACCGGGCTCACCCCGGTGGCCACCAAGATCCCCGTCAAGGTGTATGGCGACACCGTCGCCGAGGACATGGAGCTGGTGAGCGTCGAGCTGGTGGGCGCGATGGGAGCCGCACTCGGCCGAGCGGGCGGGATCGCGGTCATCTTCGACGACGAGCCCGGCACCGGCAGCCGGGTCGGGGTCAGCTCGGTGCGGGCGGTCGAGGGCGACACCGGAGTGGTGAAGATGCAGGTCCGGGTCACCCTGTCGGCACCGGCCACCGAGCAGACCACCGTCGTGGCCACGGTGGTCGACGGTACGGCCCGGGCCGGCGTCGACTACAAGCCGGCCAAGCCGAAGACCATCACCTTCCGGCCGGGCCAGTGGCAGAAGACCATCACCATCACGCTCCTGCCGGATGACCTGCCGGAAGGGGACCGGGACCTGGCCGTGGTGCTCTCCGATCCCACCGGGGCCACGATCCAGGGTGACGGCGTCGGGATGGCGATCGTCCTCGATGACGATTGACCGCCGGGCTGGCGGGCTCGGGTCCCTCCCCCGTAGCGCCCGTCCCGGTAGGTCCTACTCCCGGCCCTTCAGTGCCCGACCGATCGCCTGCTCCGCCTCCCGCCGGGCGTCGCGGGCCGCGATCGCCTGGCGCTTGTCACCCTTGCGCCGAGGCTTCGCCAGCGCCAGCTCGACCTTGGCCCGACCGTCCTTGAAGTACAACGAGAGCGGCACCATCGTCAGCCGCTCCTGGTCGAGGCGAGCGCGGAGCCGTTCGATCTCGTCGCGGTGCAGCAGGAGCTTGCGCCGACGTTCCGGATCGTGACCGCTGTGGGTCGCCGCCGTGCGCCAGGGCGCGATGTGCAGCCCCACCAGCCAGGCCTCGCCGCCGTCGATGCGGGCATAGGCATCGGCCAGCTGCACCTTGGCTTCCCGCAGCGACTTGACCTCGCTGCCGCGCAGCACCAAGCCCGCTTCCACGTGGTCGAGGATGTCGTAGTCGCGACGGGCCTGCCGGTTGGTCGCGATGATCTTGGTGCCGGCCACGACCCGTGAGCGTACCGAGCCGATCCCGCTGGGCCCGACGGACGCCGCCCGCGTCGCGAGTACCCTCGGCGCCCATGCTGCGCCTGCCTCACCGTGCCTACGCGCAGATGATCGCTGCCGCCTACGACGGCCTGCCCGACGAGGCGTGCGGGCTGCTGGGCGGCGATCCGGTGACCGGCCGGGTGGAGGTCTTCTACCGCTGCCGGAACGCCGCGGCGTCGGCCAGGGTGTACACGGTCGACCCCCGGGACCACCTCCACGCCGACCGCGACGCCGAGGACCGGGGCCTCGAGTTGATCGGCGTCATGCACTCCCACACCCACACGGACGCCTACCCGTCGCCCACCGACGTGGCTCAGGCTCCCGACCCTGCCTGGCACTACGTGATCGTCTCCCTGCGGGACGAGGCCCCGGTGCTGCGGTCCTACCGGATCGTCGACGGCACGATCGCCGAGGAACCGGTCACGATCGGAGACCGGTAGAATCTTTACAAAACTGGTCAAGATTTCCGACAATCAACAGGGAGACCCGGCCACGCGCGCCGGGGAGTGCACGCCACACGGATCGAGGCCCGCCCCATGACCGTCTACGCATCGGTGCTCGACATGATCGGCGACACGCCGCTGGTGGACGTCAGCGTGCTCAGCCCCAATCCCGGCGTACGCATCCTGGCCAAGGTCGAGAGCCAGAACCCCGCCGGCTCGGTCAAGGACCGCATCGCCCTCAAGATGGTGACGGAGGCCGAGGCCGACGGCACCCTCACCCCCGGCAAGACCATCATCGAGCCCAGCTCGGGCAACACCGGCATCGCGCTGGCGATGATCGCCCGGATCAAGGGCTACCCCATCAAGATCGTCATGCCGGAGAACGTGTCCATCGAGCGCCGGCAGATGCTCGAGGTGTTCGGGGCCGAGATCATCCTCACCCCCGGCAACGAAGGCTCGAACGGAGCGGTGCGTCGCGCCCTCGAGCTGAGCGACCAGCACCCCGAGTGGGTCTTCCTCTACCAGTACGCCAACGAAGCCAACCCGCGGGCACACTACGAGTCGACCGGCCCGGAGATCTGGCGCGACTGCCCGGAGATCACCCACTTCGTCGCCGGCCTGGGCACCAGCGGCACGCTCATGGGGGTGGGCACCTACCTCAAGGAGCAGAACCCCGAGATCAAGGTGCTCGCCGTCGAGCCCCCGCTCGGCGAGCTCGTGGAGGGGCTGCGCAACCTCGAGGAGGGCTACATCCCACCGGTGTACGAGAAGTGGGGCGGCCCCGAACTGCTCGACGGCAAGCGCATCGTGCGGCCACTGGAGTCGATCGAGTGGACCCGCCGGCTGGTCACCGAGTGCGGGGTGTTCGCCGGCATCTCCTCGGGCGCGGCGCTGGCCGGCGCGATCAAGGTCGCCGAGCGGCTCGACCAGGGCACGATCGTGTTCATCGTCGCGGACGGTGGCTGGAAGTACCTGTCGACCGGCGCCTACACCGACGATCTCGACGAGGTGGCGGAGAAGGCGTCGAAGATCATCTACTTCTGAGCCGTCCCGGCTACCGTCTCGGCTACCGTCTCGGCGTGCTGTTCACCTTCATCTTCGGCGTGCTCGGGGTGATCCTCGTGATCGGGGTGGAGACCAGCCCGCAACTCCGGGACAGCCCCATGCTGCGGGTGGGAGGGTGGTTCCTCGGTGGGGCGTTGGCGCTGGTTGCGCTGGCGTTCCTCGTCGCGGCGCTCTGACGTGGATCGCTGACGTGGACCGTCGCCCGATCGGTATGTTCGACAGCGGCTTCGGTGGGCTGACCGTGGCCCGGGCGCTGATCGACCTGCTCCCCGAGGAGGATCTGGTCTACGTCGGCGACACCGCCCGGTACCCCTACGGGCCGCGACCGCTGGCCGAGGTCCGCCGCTTCGCCCACCAGATCACCCGGTACCTGGTCGAGGAGCATCAGGTGAAGCTGGTCATCGTGGCCTGCAACACCGCCTCGGCCGCGGCCCTCGATGAACTGCGGCGGTCCTTCGAGGTGCCCGTCGTGGGGGTGATCGACCCCGGGGTCCGCTCGCTGGTGGCCGCGACCCGCAACGGGCACGTGGGGGTGATCGGCACCGTGGGCACCATCGGCTCCGGCGCGTACCAGCGGGCCGTGGCCGCGGCCGACCCGGGTGTGAAGCTCACCTGCGCGGCGTGCCCGGGATTCGTCGAGTTCGTGGAGCGGGGGGAGACCGACAGCGACCAGGTGCACGTGCTCGCCGAGCGGCTGCTCGCTCCGCTGCGCGAGGCAGGGATCGACACGCTCCTGCTCGGCTGTACGCACTACCCGTTCCTCGCCCGTACCATCAGCGATGTGATGGGTCGTGACGTCGTGCTGGTGTCCTCTGCCGACGAGACGGCCTTCTCCGTGCGGGCCCAGCTCACCGCCCTCGGCCACGACCGCCCGCCGGCCGAGATGCGGGCAGCAGGTCGCGCCACCCACACGTGGATCTCCTCGGGAGACGTGGCCACCTTCCGGGCCCTCGGGCGCCGGCTGCTCGGTCCCGAGCTCGACGACGCCCGGCCGATCATGTGGGCGGAGGACGGCTCGTGGCGCTGAGCGTCACGGTGCTGGGTTGCAGCGGCAGCTACCCCGGACCGGGGCAGGCCTGCAGCGGCTACCTGGTGCGAGCGGATGGGGTGAACGTGGTGCTCGACCTCGGCCCCGGCGCGCTCGCGAACCTCCAGCACCACATCGGGCTGCACGAGGTGGATGCGGTGGTGCTGAGCCACAGCCACCCCGATCACTGGCTCGACCTGTCGGGCCTGCGCACCGCGACCAAGTACGCGCTCGAGCGTGAGGGTCTCGCGGTCTACGGCACGGCCGAGAACCGCAAGCTCGCCGAGTCGATCTCCCATGGTGGGCTCAACCCCACCATCGACTGGCACGAGATCCATGACGGTGACGAGCTGGCGATCGGCGGCCTGCGGCTGCGGTTCTCGGAGACCGAGCACTACGTGGAGACCCTCGCGGTGCGGGTCGATGACCCGCGGGCGGGGCGTTCGATCGCCTACTCGGCCGACACCGGCCCGGGGTGGGCGCTCGACCGTTTGGGGCGAGGGATCGACCTCGTGCTCTGCGAGGCCACCTTCGCCACCGACGAGGAGGGGGAAGGGGTGCTCCACTTGAGCGCCCGGCAGGCGGGGGCGATGGCCGCTTCGGCCGGTGCCCGGCGGCTGGTGCTCACCCACCTGTGGCCGGGCGGCGACCCGCGGCGCTACGAGCGCATCGGCTCCGAGGCCTTCGGCGAGCCGGTGGAGCTGGCCCGGACCGGCGCCCGCTACGAGCTCTGACCGCCCTCGCCACCGGGATCGGTGCTCGCCCACCGCCCGGAAGCCCGCCGCAGTCGCGAACTGGCCTGTCAAACGCGTGCGGAAGCACGCGTTTGACAGGCCAGTTCGCGGATGTGGGACCGTGAGACCATCGCAACGTGAGTCGAGGGCCGCACGCCCCAGGCCCGTGAGGCCCGGCAGGGTCGTGGGGCCCGTGGGGCCCGAGAGAGGTGGCATTCGTGAGACCTGATGGCCGGGAGCCGGACCAGCTTCGACCGATCAGCTTCCAGCGTGACTTCACCGACCAGGCGCAAGGATCGGTGCTGGTCACCGCGGGACGCACGATGGTGCTGTGCACGGCGTACGTGGACGAGGACGTGCCCCGCTGGATGAAGGGCGCGGGCAAGGGCTGGGTCACCGCCGAGTACTCGATGCTGCCGGGCGCGTCCGCGGAGCGGATCCGGCGGGAGGTCGCCGCCGGCAAGCCGTCCGGGCGCACGCAGGAGATCCAGCGGCTGATCGGCCGGGCGTTGCGGGCGGTGTGCGACCTGGTCGTGCTGGGGGAGCGGCAGGTGATCGTGGACTGCGATGTCCTCCAGGCCGACGGCGGGACGCGCATCGCGTCCATCAACGGTGGCTACCTGGCGCTCCACGACGCCCTCAGCCGGCTGGTCGCCGACGGCGTCATCGGCGAGCACCCGCTCCACGACGAGTGCGCAGCGGTGTCGGTGGGGATCGTGGACGGGGTGTCCGTGCTCGATCTGCCCTACGTCGAGGACTCGACCGCCGAGGTCGACATGAACGTGGTCATGACCGGGTCCGGCCGGTACATCGAGGTGCAGGGCACCGCGGAAGGCCTGGCGTTCTCGCGGGGGGAGCTCGACGATCTCCTCGACCTCGCCGAGCGAGGCATCGCCGAGATCGTCCAGCAGCAGCGGTCCTACCTCGCCACCCCGCCGCCGCGGCGCACGGCCAGCTCGTGAGCGCGGTCGAGCTGGTCTGCGCCAGCGCGAACCCCGACAAGGTGGCCGAGATCCAGGCCATCCTGGGCCCCGCCGAGGTGGTGCTGCTGCCCCGGCCCTCCACCGTGCCCGAGGTGGCCGAGGACGCCCCCACGCTCGAGGGCAACGCCCGCCTGAAGGCGGCGGCGATCTGCGAGGTCACCGGGTTGCCAGCGGTGGCGGACGACACCGGGCTGGAGGTCGACGCGCTCGGTGGGGCGCCGGGGGTGCGGTCCGCGCGGTACGCGGGCGAACAGGCCACCTACGCCGACAACGTGCGCAAGCTGCTCACCGAGCTCCTCGACGCAGGCGCGCTCGATGCGTCGGGCCGGACGGCGCGGTTCCGCACCGTGGCGCTGGTGCGCTACCCGGACGGGCGGGAGGTCGCCGCCGAGGGGGTGGTGGAGGGTGTGATCGCACCGAGCCCCCGAGGGGACGCCGGCTTCGGTTACGACCCCGTCTTCGTGCCCGTCGAAGGAGACGGTCGCACCTTCGCGGAGATGAGCGGGCCGGAGAAGCACGCCATCAGCCACCGGGGACGGGCGTTCCGGGCGCTCGCGGCGCGCCTCGCGGCAGGGACGTGATCCGGCGCCGTCCCGGCCGGTGCCGATGTGTACCCCTTGGGGTATAGGATCAATAACATGGAACTGCCCGAAGTCGTGGTCGACGACGTGCGGAAGCGCCTGCGGCGGGTCGCGGGCCAGGTGCAGGGCATCGAGCGGATGCTCGAGGAGGGGCGTGAGTGTCGGGACATCGTGACCCAGCTCTCCGCCGCCACCCGGGCGCTGGAGCAGGCGGGCTTCAAGCTGGTGGCTGCGGGGCTCCTCTACTGCCTCGACAACCCCGATCAGGCGGAGTCCGAAGGCTACGGCCTCCCCGAGGTCGAACGGCTGTTCATGCGCTTGGCCTGAGCACGCCGGGTCACCAGCCGCGCAGGTCGATCGGCCACTCGTCGACCACCTCGCCGCCACGCACGACGAAGAACCGCTCGTGGTAGGCGACCGTCGGATCCACGTGTGCCGGCAGCACCCGGACCCGGTCGCCGACCCGGGGCAGCGCCACACCCTCGCGAGGGGCGAAGGTCACGTGCTCGTCCGAGCAGAACCAGACCCGGAATCCCTCGATCCGGGGGTTGCCGTGATCCATCCCGAGGGCCTTCAGGCCGACATCCGCGACCGCGTAGTCCTGCGCCCGGTTGACCGAGATCACGGTGCCGAGCACCGACAGCGCCATCCGGAACGGCAACCCCAGCGCGGCATAGGCGGTGTCCATGAGCAGGAACGAGCCGGCCTGCAGCTCGGTGACCCACCGGTTGAGGTCCCAGGTGCCGGTGCCGCCGCCCGAGACCACCTCACCTCCCACCGCCCGGTGGGCCTCGGCGAGCAACGTCATGCTCTCGGCCACCCCGGCTTCCCGAGCCGCGCGATCCGCCACCCCGACGACGTGTCCCTCGTATCCCATGACCCCCCGCACCACGAGCCCCGCGGCGCGGGCCTGTCCCGCCAGGAGCCCGGCGCTCTCCGGCGGGCAGCCGCACCGGGGCAGGCCCACGTTGACGTCGATCAGCACCTCCGGCACACCCCCCGCGACCGCGGCGCCGATGGTCTCCGCGGAATCCACGGCCACCGTGACCCGGGCGGATCCGGACTCCACCAGCGCGCCGAGCCGCGTGGCATCGAGGACCTCGTTGGCCAGCAGCAGGTCCTGACCCAGGCCCGCCGCGGCCAGCCCCTCCATCTCCCGGATGGTGGCGCAGCAGAACCCGGGGTGGCCCCGGTCGGCGAGCAGCCGCGCCAGCGCGGTGGACTTGAACGCCTTCACGTGTGGTCGTAGCGCGTTCCCGGGCCACGCCGCGGCCATCATGGCCAGGTTGTGCTCGAGCGCCTCGAGCCGCACGAGCGGTGCAGGGGTGGGGAGCGGCGGGAGCGCCGCCAGCTCCGCTGTCTCGGCATCCATCGGATCGTCGGTCGCCATCGCGGCACCCTACGACGGAAGCGGTGGCGACCCGGTGCGGTACCTTCCCCGGCGTGAGCCCACCCCAGCGGTTCCCGATCGCGGTCACCCCCACGCCGCTGCAGCCGATGGACCGATTGGGGCGCTCGCTGGGCTTCGACGAGGGCGCGCTGTGGGTCAAGCGAGACGACCTGACCGGCCTCGCCGGCGGTGGCAACAAGGCCCGCAAGCTCGACTACCTGGTCGGCGACGCCCTGGCCCTGGGCTGCGACACCCTGCTCACAGGGGGTGCCGCCCAGAGCAACCACGTCCGGATGACAGGTGCCGCGGCCAGGCGAGCGGGGCTGTCGTGCGTCGCGGTGCTCGGAGGGACGCGACCGGCGGTGCCGGAGGGCAACCTGCTGCTCGACGAGCTGTTCGGGGTGCAGCTCGAATGGGTCGGCACCTACGACGCCGAGCGGCTGGAGACGACCATGGCCGAGGTGTGTGTGCGGCTCGCGGGTGAGGGGCGGCGGCCCTACGAGGTGCCCCTCGGTGGCGCGTCGGACGTGGGCACGCTCGGCTATGTGGCTGCGGCCGCGGAGCTGGTGACCCAGGTGCCGATGGGGGCCATCGTCTACACGGCCACCGGCAGCGGCGGGACCCAGGCCGGTCTTGCGGTCGGCCTCGGTCACCACGACCGGGTACGAGGGGTCGACGTCGGCGCCATCCCCGACGTCGATGAACGCATCGAGGCGCTGGTCACCGCCACCGCGTCGCTGGCCGGGCGCCCCTTCCCCGGCGGGCGGGTCCAGCTCGACCGCACCCAGGTCGGAGCTGGCTACGGGGCGCCCACCCCGGCGGCGGACGAGGCCATCCGGCTGGCGGCGCACCTGGAGGGGCTGGTGCTCGACCCGGTGTACACCGGCAAGGCGTTGGCGGCGTTGATCGCCGATCGCCGGGCGGGGCGGCTGGCCCCGCACCAGCCGACGGTGTTCGTGCACACCGGGGGTCTGCCGAGCGTGTTCACGAGCCGGGTGGCCCGGCGGCTCGCCACCCCGGCCCCGGGCTGAGCCTGCACCGGGCGCCCGGGCAGGCAGACTGGCATCGTGAGCTCGCCCCTCCCGCCGCCCATCACCCCCCCTGGCCCGCCCCCTGCCGGCCCGGGGGGCCGGTCCTGGCCGGCACCCGCGCCGGTGGGTCCGACCGGTGTGCCGGGACCTGCCCCCCGCGCCATCCCACCCGAGATCCGCTGGGGCCTCGGTGACGTGGGATGGGGGTTGCTGCTGTTCTTCACCGGGCAGGTCGCCACGACCCTGCTCGCCCTCGCCCTCATGGCTGCCACGGGTGGCCAGGACACCCTGCGCCCGGACCAGCCCCCGCTGCTGGTGGTGGTGCTGGGGGTCGTCGGCGGCTGGCTCGGGCTGATCGGTTGGCCGGTGGTCGCCACCCGGTTCAAGGGTCAGGGCAGCCTGCGCAAGGATTTCGGCCTGGTCTTCACCTGGGCCGACGTGGGCTGGGGGGTGCTGGCCGGCTTCGCCAGCCTGGCCATCAGCATCCTGCTCAGCCTGTTGTGGGTCGCCATCACCGGCGCGGACGCGCCGTCCAACGCGGGGTTCCTGGCGGAGGTGGGGACCGGCCCGGTGGTCGTGCTCGTGCTCTTCGCCACCATCGCGGTCGGCACCCCGATCGCCGAGGAGCTGTTCTTCCGCGGCCTGCTCATGCGCTCCCTCGGCAAACGCTGGAACGTGCGGGTGGCGGTGGTGGGCTCGTCACTGCTGTTCGGCTCGCTGCACGCCACCGCCGGCACCAGCGTGGGCGGTGCGCTGTTCATCGCCGGGGTCACCGCGCTGTACGGGCTCGTCCTGGCCCTGCTCACCGTGTGGCGGGACGGCCGGTTGGGCGGGGCGATCACCGCCCACTTCGTCATCAACGGCACCCAGGTGCTGTTGTTCTTCGTGGCCGGTGTGCGATGACACGTCCGGCGCGTGCGGGCGGGGGGACTCGAACCCCCACGTCCGAAGACACTGGGACCTAAACCCAGCGCGTCTACCAGTTCCGCCACGCCCGCGTCCGGGGAACGGTAGCGCCCGCTAGCCTTCCCACCCACGTAGGGCTGGCCTCGGGCCATCCTGGCAGCACCCGCAACTCCGAGGAGAACGATGCAGCACCTCCCGCTCGAGCCGCTGGCTCAGGCACCGATGAGCACCGACCAGTCGCAGGAGATCTTCCGGATGCTCCTTCGGGAGCGCATCGTGGTGCTCGGCACCGAGGTCACCGATGCGATGGCGAACCAGATCATCGCGCAGCTCCTCTACCTCGAAGGCACCGATCCCGAGAAGGACATCTGGCTCTACATCAACTCGCCGGGCGGCTCGGTGACGGCCGGTATGGCCATCTACGACACCATGCAGTTCATCCAGCCGGACGTGGCCACCATCTGCATGGGTCTCGGCGCGTCCATGGGGCAGTTCCTGCTGTGCGCCGGCGCGCCGGGCAAGCGCTACTCGCTGCCGCACGCCCGGATCATGATGCACCAGCCTCTCGGTGGGGTGCAGGGTCAGGCTGCGGACATCGCCATCCAGGCGGAGCAGATGGCCTACACCAAGCGGCTCATGGCCGAGCGCATCGCCTTCCACAGCGGCCAGCCGGTCGAGCAGATCGAGAAGGACTCCGAGCGCGATCGGTGGTTCACCGCCGAGCAGGCGAAGGAGTACGGACTCATCGACCACGTGATCGTGCGCCGGGGCGAGATCATCTGAGGCCGGAGTCGATCACGGGGGTCGACGTCTCACGCAGCTGCAGCCCGCACGCCGTCTCGACGTAGTCCTGCAGCGCCTGGCCGGCCGTCCGGACCTGGTCCACACCGGTCTGCTGGTCCTGCAGCACCTGGGCCAGCGCGCGGGCAGGGTCGCCGGACGCGGTGCGGAGGCTGGCTTCGAGGGCCCCGGTGACCCCGACGATCGTCTCCATCGGTGGCCGGATCTCGCCGGGTGCGACCCGGGCGGCAGCGGTCAAGGCATCGACCCGGGCCGCCACCTGCTCCGTGTCGGATGCCGCCAGGCTCTCGTCGAGGCCCGCAGCCTCGGCCATCCGGGCGCAGAAGCGGTCGACGGATGGTTCGGGTGAACGGTGGCGGACCGTGAACGTGGCGGCTGTTCCGATGGCCACCGCGGCGAGTGCCGCGAGAAGCGGCAGGCGGGTGGGCTTGCGCGACACGATCGCTCCTGTGGTGAGGTCCGCCCGCAGCCAGGAGTCGCGAGTATGTCGCGACCGGTCGCCACGATGGTGGCAATCGAGCGCGCGTGGCCGGTCCGGGTGCGCTCGACGCCAGGGGTCAGGCCTGGACGCCGGACCGGGCGGCTTCGGCCAGCGACCGCAGCTCGCTCACCGCGTGCTCGAGGCCCTGCTCGTCGCGGAACAGGGCGCTGCCGGCGACCAGCACGTTGGCCCCGGCGGCGGTGGCGCCGGTCACGGTGTCCGGGCCGATCCCCCCATCCACCTCGAGGTCCACGTCCAGACCACGTTCGAGGATCGTCCGCCGTAGCGACCGCAGCTTGGGCTCCATGCTGGCGAGGTAGCGCTGCCCACCGAAGCCGGGGTTGACGGTCATCACCAGCACCATGGAGACGAGATCGAGGACGTACTCGGCGAGCTGGGGGGGTGAGGCCGGGTTCAGCGCCACCGCGGCCCGAGCTCCCGTCTCGAGCACCTGCCCGAGCACCCGGTGCAGATGGGTGCAGGCCTCGGCGTGGACGATCACCGTCTGGCACCCCGCCTCGACCATGTGCGGCACGAGCCAGGTGGGCTCGTGCACCATCAGGTGGGCTTCGAAAGGCACGCTGACGTGCTCCCGTACCGAGGCGATGACATCCGCCCCGAAGGTGAGGTTGGGCACGAACCTGCCGTCCATCACGTCGAACTGGATGCGGTCGACGCCCGCCTTCTCGAGGGCCAGGCAGGCCTCACCGAGGCGGGAGAAGTCGGCTGGCAGGACCGAGGGCACGATCTCGATCGGTCGGCGGGCGGCGGAGGAGGCGGCGTCGGTCATGTGGCGCCAACATACCGCTCCGGCTGCCTAGCCTCGCTCGGATGGCCGCCGAGGATGACCAGGTGCTGGTGCTGGAGGTCACCGGGCACGCCGTGGGGGGCGAGGCGATCGCCCGTGACGCGAGCGGCCGGGTGGTGTTCGTCGAGGGGGCCCTACCCGGCGAGCAGGTCCGGGCCGCGATCACCGAACAGCGACGCGACTTCGCCCGGGCGCGTCTGGTAGAGGTGCGGCGCGCCGCGCCGGGCCGCGTGGAGCCCCCGTGCCCGGAGCTGGCGCGTGGCTGTGGGGGATGCGATCTGCAGCACCTCGCGGCGGGGTCGCAGGCCGCGCTGAAGGCCGCGGTGGTGGGCGACGCGCTCCGCCGAACCGCAGAGGTGCACGAGCCGGTGGTCCGGGTGGCGCCGCCCCTGCCCGCCGCCGGATACCGCACGAGCGTGCGGGCGGCGGTGCGGGCCGGGCGAGCCGGCTACCGCCGCCGCCGCAGTCACGAGCCGGTGCCGGTCGAGTCGTGCCTGGTCGCGCACCCCCTGGTGGAGGAGCTGCTGGTGGAGGGTCGCTTCGGCGAGGCGGAGGAGGTGACCATCCGGGTGGGGGCCGCCACCGGGGACCGGCTGGTGCTCGCGTCACCCACCGCGTCAGGGGTGTCGGTGCCGGACGGCGTGCTCGTCGTCGGCCGGGACGAGCTGCGCCGGGGCCGGCGGGCACACATCCACGAAGAGGTGAGCGGGCGGCGCCTGCGGGTCTCGGCCCGCTCGTTCTTCCAGTCCAGCCAGGTCGGTGCGGAGGCGCTGGTGGCCGCGGTCCGCGACGCGGCGGGCGTCGGCGCCTCGCCGGTGGTCGGCGGTTCGCCGGGCGAGCCGATCATCGACGCCTACGCCGGGGTCGGTCTGTTCGCGGCCACGGTGGGCGCGGGACTCGACCGGCCGGTGGTGGCCCTCGAGTGGTCCCGATCGTCGGTGGACGATGCCCGACACAACCTGCGGGGCCTCCCGGCTCGGGTCCTGCGCACCGATGTCGCCCGCTGGGAACCGCAGGCCGCGTCGCTGGTGATCGCCGACCCGTCCCGGGCGGGCCTGGGTCGTTCCGCTGTGGCGGTGCTGGCCGCGACGGGCGCCCCCCGGCTGGTGCTGGTGAGCTGCGACGCCGGCGCGCTCGGCCGCGACATCCGGTTGCTGCTGCAGGCCGGGTACGCACTCGGTGACGTGCTGGTCGTGGATCTGTTCCCGCACACCCATCACGTAGAGGTCGTGTGCCGGTTGGATCGCTGACCTCCCACGGCCGGGAATGAGTTTAGTGTTAAATCAGTTGTCGTCGGGGATGCCATCCAGCCCGGCCCCCGAACCCGGTGTGTCTGCCGTGCACCGTGCCGATCTCCACGATCTGGACGACACCACGCTGGTGGGCGCGATCCGCCGGCGTGACCACGCTGCGCTCGCCGAGGCCCACCGGCGTCACGCAGCGGCGGCCCATGCCCTCGCTCGCCGCCTCCTGGGCACGGTCACGCTCGCGGACGAGGCGGTGCAGGAGGTCTTCCTCCGGCTGTGGGACCGACCCGAGCGCTTCGATTCGGCGCGGGGATCGCTGCGGTCGTTCCCGCTCGCGCAGGGCCATGGGCGCTCCCTCGATCTACTGCGGGCCGAGAGCGCGGCACCGGCGGGAGGAGCGCGAGGCAGGCCGGCACCGGACGGTGGCCGACGACCTCGAGCATCATGTCATCGACCTCACGGTGGCTGAGCAGGTCAGGCAGGCCATGGGTGGGCTGGCCACGGGCGAGCGGGCGGCGATCGAGCTGGCGTACCTCGGTGGGTGCACCTACCGGGAAGTCGCGGTGCGCCTCGGGGAGCCGGAGGGCACCGTGAAGAGCCGCATCCGCACCGGTCTGCGGAAGCTGCGGGTGAACCTCGCCGAGGTGGGCTTCGGCGGGCGCGCCGCCTGAGCTGGCCGGGCGGTCCCGAGCGGGCTCCGCCGGCGTGGCCGGGCTACCCGCCGGGGACGGTGACGGTGCGGCAGCCGATGAGGGGGTTGGTGGTGCCGGTGGCTTGGTTGATGGCGTAGGCGCAGAGTTGGTGTTGGCCGGGGGGTAGGGAGCTGATGGTGGTCTGCCAGCCGTGGTTGGGGCCGTAGGCGGGGTAGGCGGCGGCGACGTCGGGTCGGGGGAGGTCGGCGGTGATCGCGGCTCGCCAGGTGCCGTTGAGGTAGAGGTGGATCTGGACGGGGTTGGTGGTGTCGGGGTCGATGGACCAGCCGCCGGTGGTGATGGTGCCGGGCCCGCCGGTGGCGCTGTCGAGGCTGCCGAAGGGGTTGCCGCCGGGGACGGTGACGGTGCGGCAGCCGATGAGGGGGTTGGTGGTGCCGGTGGCTTGGTTGATGGCGTAGGCGCAGAGTTGGTGTTGGCCGGGGGGTAGGGAGCTGATGGTGGTCTGCCAGCCGTGGTTGGGGCCGTAGGCGGGGTAGGCGGCGGCGACGTCGGGTCGGGGGAGGTCGGCGGTGATCGCGGCTCGCCAGGTGCCGTTGAGGTAGAGGTGGATCTGGACGGGGTTGGTGGTGTCGGGGTCGATGGACCAGCCGCCGGTGGTGATGGTGCCGGGCCCGCCGGTGGCGCTGTCGAGGCTGCCGAAGGGGTTGCCGCCGGGGACGGTGACGGTGCGGCAGCCGAT